>NZ_DAINOE010000121.1:0-5677 GCF_036735525.1 Arsukibacterium sp.
TAACAACAGGCCTGATGATGCAGCCAGCATTCATCAGCTGCTTAAAACCTTACCGCAAGCGTTATTTGCGGTTGGCCGGCTGGATAAAGACTCCAGTGGTTTGCTGCTACTGACTAACGACGGTGACTTGTGCCAGCGGTTATTGCATCCCGACTATCATCACAGCAAAAGCTATAGTGTGACGACCGATAAACCTCTTACTGAGGCTGCAATCAGCCAATTGCGCTGCGGTGTAAGCTGGCAACTGGGCCAAAACCACTTTCAATCAAAGCCCTGCCAGGTTACTGCCACAGGGCCACAGCAGTTTCAGATTATTCTTACCCAGGGATTACACCGGCAAATCCGCTACATGTGTAAAGCATTGGGCTACCGGGTCACGGCCCTGAGCCGCATCGCTATCGGCCGCCTGCCACTGGGCGAATTAGCGGTGGGTCAGTATCGCCCGTTAACCTCTGACGAACTGAACGCCTTGCAACAATCTGCCGCACCACTAAATTAAACCAACACCTCGGGGTCAGGCCTTGCTTTTTGCAGTTGTTAACAACTGCAAAAAGCAAGGCCTGACCCCACTGGGGATTAACGCTTGTCCAGCTTAATGTCGCCGCTAACGGTGGTCAGTTCAACACTGCCCTCACCGCTGCCAAGGGTGAACTGCAGGCTTCGGCCTGGGCCGTATTTGGCTTTGATAACTTTATCACTACTAAGTTTATTGTTGATATTGCCACCGGCTGATGCTTTAAGATCAAAACGGGCAGATAGGTTGCTAGCAAGCTTTAATTCAATATCGCCACTGACACTGCTACCATTGATACGAGGGTTGCTTACACCACTTAGCTTAGCTTCAATCTCACCATTAACGGTGCTGAGCGATAGCACAGCGGTTCCATCCAGCTCCAGCTCTGCATCGCCGTTAACCGTACTCAGATTGACTTCTGTTGCTTTGGAGCGTGCGTTAATTTTGCCATTTACCACGGCATAAGTCAGACGGCCCACAGAGCCTTGATCATTAATTTTGCCATTCACTGAGCTGAGTTCTATGGTGCCGGTGCCATCCAGCAGCGTTATTTCACCATTAACCGTGTTGAGTTTTACGCTATTGCGTAAATCACTGGCAATAATATGGCCATTAACAGAGCTTATCTGACTACTGCCATGAACCCCAGTAATCTCAACATTACCGTTGACACCTTTAAATTCGACGCTGCTGCCCACTGGAACCTCAATGCTTAATTCAGCCAGGTACTCTTTTTCACTGCGGTTATAGTTCAGCTGACGTGGCATGGTCATTTCGAAACGACTAAAGCCGTCTTTACTATCAAGCAAATAGCCTGTCGCTTTCCCATCTAACTTACCCTTGACACTAAATCTATTGCCGGTGACCGCCTTGATGCTGATTTCACCACTCATCACTTCAATATAAATTTTTTCATTGGCACTGACGTTATGGATCTCATTTACCACTTCACGCGAATCGGCCAATGCCAGCTGACTGAATGCCATTAGTGCTAAGCTGAACAGAGCAGCGAAGTTATTTTTGGTTAGGTATTGCATGTTTCTCTCCTTAAAGGTTTAACTCATTATTAATGGTTGCTGCACAGTGGCGCGTTGAATATAGTCCAGCTGCTGTTGATATAATTGCTGTAACTGCGCCAGTAAATGTGGTTCATCCGGATAAAACTGCAACGCCTGACGCACCTGCAGTATCGCCTGATCCCAAATCTGTAACTGCTGCTGCCAGTTGTCGAAACCCTCAGCAACAGCGACAACCTGCGACAATTGCAGCGATTTTTGTTGTTCATATTGCAGCAGTAACTGCACTTCTGCCGATAAGGCAGACGCTTGCTCAACCGGGGCTAGCGGCGTTAGTGCCAGTTGCCAATACATCAGACCCAACATTGCCACCACAGCGACACTGGCCCAACCCCAACGCCCGAGTCGCTTGTGTGAGCCTGGCGTATCGCCTGAGGTTGCTAATTGCGGCTGCGCAGCCAATCTGCTGGCTAACTGTGGCCATAAATCGCGCTCAGGCGGTAATGCGCGCGGCAACTGCTGTATCGCTTCAGTTAATTGTTGTTCATTCATCCGCTAAGTACTCCTGTAACAATTGCCGGGCCCGGTGATACTGTGCTTTTGAACTGCCTTCGGCGATACCCAGCTGCGTCGCTATTTGCTGATGTTGATAGCCCTCAAGCGCACACAACACAAATACCGCTCTGGCTTGCGAGGGTAAACGCTGAATCGCCTGCTCCAGCGTTAGCTGCACTGAGCTGCATGGCACCTGCTGCCCAGCAAGCTCTGCTAAGCTTTCTGACAATGACTCAGCGCTATCAGTCAAACGCAGGTATTTTTGCTGGCGCCACAGGTCAATGGCACTGCGCGTTGCAATGCTATGTAACCAGGTGGCAAACTCGCTATCGCCACGAAAGGAGGGCAGCTGCTGCCACACTTTTATAAATATCTCCTGGCTGGCATCTTCAGCTTGCTGCTTGTTCGCCAGCAAGCGCCAGCAGATAGCATAGACCCGATCAATATAGTGCTGGTACAGCTGGTAAAAAGCCTGCTTGTCCCCTTGTTTTGCAGCGGCAATCACTTGCGCAAGCTCCAATGCCATAACGCCCCTTTGCTGGCCACACTTAATAAGTTGATATCAGGTTAGTCGAAAAGCACTTCAGAAAGGTTTAAACGCGCGGTAAATATTTTTAACGGGATAATAGGATACGTTTTAGTGGCGGTGGCGGCGGAGCCACAGTTGCCATACTAACAGCAGCGTCAGGCTATACATGGCTATTGAACCCAGCACGACACCGGACCAACCTGACCATTGCCAAAAGGGTTGCAGATAAATACCGCCGATGCTGGCCCCCACATAGTAAAACACCAGGTAAAGCGCACTGGCGCTGGCCTTGTTAGTGTTGGCATGTTGGTTTACCCAGCTGCTGGCCAGCGAGTGACATAAGAAAAAGCCAAAAGCACTGACAAATAAACCGCTTAACAGCACGGGCAACTGCGGGCTTAAAGTGAGCAAGCTGCCAAGCATCATAATGCCAATTCCGCTTGCCATGCCGCCTATTGCCGTTAACCGCCGGGCGATACGGGCTGAATACGCTGAGCCTATAGTACCGGTAAAATAACTGATAAAAAGCAAACCAATCATGCCACTGCTTAACTGATAGGGCGTTGCAGACAGTAAAAACCCCATATAGGTGTATTGATTTAAAAAGATCAGGAAATTTAAGCCACCAATCAGATAGGTCAACAGCAGTAGTGGCTGTTGCAGATGGCGCCAGTGCGCGCTAAGTGCAGTGCTGAGGCTAAAAGGTCGCGGCTGAAAATAGGCTGAAACGGGTAAATAACGCCAGATAAAATACAGGCTAAGCGCACTGAGAAGTGCCATTGGCCAAAACACCCATTGCCAATGGCCAAGTTCAGCCAGGCCTCCCGCCATTAGCCTGCCGCTAATGCCACCCAGCGAATTGGCACTGATATAGTAGCCGACCGCCGTAACCAGAGCCGGTGTGGAGTACTCTTCGCCCATCCAGGCAATGGCCAGCGCCGGCAAGCCCCCCAAACACAAGCCCTGAATGGCACGCCACCACAACAGCGCCTGAAAGCTTTCAACCTGAGTTAACGCCAGGGTGCTGAGGGTCATGCCGCCAAGGGTAAGCAGTAGTAAATTTTTACGGCCCAGGGCATCAGATATCGACGCATAAACCAATAATGATAAGCCCAGGCAGAGGGTGCCAATAGTGTAACTCCAACTGACCTGTAGCGGCGTCAGCTGGTAGTAACGGCTCAGTTCTGGCAATAACGGCTGTAACAAATGCAGATTGGCAAAAACCACCATTGCCGCCAGACACAGCGCAAAGCAACTGCGATAAAATGCCGCTGATTTATACTCAATCACCGTCGCAGCCCCTTTTGCCTAGCTTTAACTTGCCAAGCCTTAACTTAGCAGGCTGTGTCGTGGTTAGCTTGCCAATTGCTTTAAGGTGTTAACAATGCGCTGACAGGCCGCACCATCACCGTAGGGATTATGCGCCACACTCATGCTGTCATAATAACCTTTATCATTAAGCAACAGTGTCACTTCTGCCACAATTTTTTGTCTGTCGGTACCGACCAGTTTAACGGTGCCGGCGGCCACAGCCTCTGGCCGCTCCGTGGTATCGCGCATCACCAGCACCGGTTTACCCAGTGATGGGGCTTCTTCCTGAATACCGCCAGAATCCGTCAGCACCAGATAGCTGCGGCTCATCAAATAGACAAAAGGCAGATAATCTTGCGGTGGGATCAAATGCACATTAGCAACATCAGACAATAAACGGTACACCGGCTCACGCACATTAGGGTTTAAATGCACCGGATATAAGATATCGCAATCCGGGTAAGCCCGGGCAATATCAGCCAGCGCCGCACAAATTTGCTCAAAGCCGCCACCAAAACTCTCCCGTCTGTGACCGGTAACCAGAATTAACCGGCGCTCCGGCTTGATAAACGGAAAATCAGCGGCAAAACGCTGTTGTAATGCGCTATCTTTTTCGATGCGTTTTACCACCTCAAGCAGCGCATCAATCACGGTATTACCGGTGACATAAATATGCGCTTGGGGCACCTGCTCGGCTAACAAATTATCGGCTGACGTTTGGGTGGGCGCAAAATGGTACCGGGTTAAGGTGCCGGTTAATTTGCGGTTAGCTTCTTCTGGCCAGGGGCTGTAAATATTGCCGGTTCTCAGCCCTGCCTCCACATGACCCACCGCGATTTTTTCATAATAACAGGCCAGAGCGGCGGCAAAGGTGGTACTGGTATCGCCATGCACCAACACCACGGGTTTAAAATCACGAAGTACGGTTTTTATCTGTAATAAAATGCTGGTAGTGACATCGTATAAGTCTTGCCCAGCCTTCATAATTGCCAGATCATACTCTGGCTCAATATCGAAAAGCGCCAATACCTGATCCAGCATTTCGCGATGCTGGCCAGTCACGCAAACCCGGCTATCAATGGCCACATCCTGCTTTAACAAATTGACCAAAGGCGCCATTTTTATCGCTTCAGGCCGGGTGCCAAACACACTCAGTACTTTTAACATGTGATCCCTTACTCTGTTAAGACCGGTTAAAACTCGTCCAGAAAATCAAGAAAATCCTCATCAATCTCCGGCTCTTCTCGGGCAGGTGGATTGCCATCATAGATTTTAAATAATTGACGCTGAAAGTAAGACTCTTTGATAAAGGCGTAAGGGTCTAGCGAGTCTTCAAGCATTCTTTCCACCGCCATTAACTGCTCGCGGCTATCCAGAGCACCAATTAATAAACGTGCCAGCGTTTGCGGGGTGTTCAATAATCCCAACGGAAAGTATAACTCATCGACAAAGGCACCGGCAGTGCCACGCACTGTAGTTGGCCCCCGCCCTGGTACCATTAAGAATGGGCCATCGCCCACTCCCCATACTGCCATAGTCTGGTTAAAATCTTCCTGCTTTTCATCCAGGCCTATTTTGCTGGCGACATCAAACAGCCCAAATAAGCCGATAGTGCTATTAACCAAAAACCGCCCGGCACTGACCGCCGCTCTGTCTGGTTTTGCCTGCAGCACACCATTAACGAAACTGGCAGGCTCGCCCAAATTCACTACCACATTATGCACGCCTGTGCGTGCCGGTTTAGGCACCACT
>NZ_DAINOE010000122.1:0-5634 GCF_036735525.1 Arsukibacterium sp.
CTGTAGTTGTGCAGCTTCTGCCTGTAATGCCTCCAGTTGCGTTTGGGCGTCAAGGCGATACTGCCCTTGCGGCTGTGTACTGAGATAAAGCTGATAACTCTGCTCGGTGTGGTCAGCGGTCGCCAATTGCCACGCTTGCTGATCCTGTTGCGCTAAGTGCGTTTGTTCAGCGCGATATTGCAAAACCTGCCAGCTACCCACTGCCAGCAGTA
The DNA here is from genome assembly GCF_036735525.1 of Arsukibacterium sp. Classification (NCBI taxonomy): domain Bacteria; kingdom Pseudomonadati; phylum Pseudomonadota; class Gammaproteobacteria; order Chromatiales; family Chromatiaceae; genus Arsukibacterium; species Arsukibacterium sp. Next base: position 213 of record NZ_DAINOE010000122.1, read on the forward strand.
GCAACACCGCGGATGTTGCCAGCCATTTCACCGGCCAAAGCTGACGTGTCGCTGCTTGGCTTACTGGTTGGGATTGGGGTTGCGGTTCTGAATGCAGCTGATATTGGGGCTGCGCCGCAGCAGGCTGTATCAGGCTGTTTGGCATCAGCCGCTGTTTCACCTGTTGCATACTCTGCGGCCGCTCACTGGCTTTAAAAGCTAAACACTGATCGATGGTGGTTAGAAAATTGGTGGAGTAATGCCCTTTGGCAAGTTCAGTGGCCGGTTTTAATGGATCGGGGTTGCCATACACTAGTGCCATAGCGCGGGCTTCGGCTTTGGGGCCCATTTGGCCGGTGGCAAGGCGGTACATTAAGCCGCCAAAGGCATGGATATCGACTGTCGGTTTGGCTTCACCGCCGCCTTCTATTTGCTCCAGCGGCGCATAAAACTCGGTAAAGGGCGCTTGTGATTGCGACGCCAGGGCAAAGTTTTGTTTGGCGGCACCAAAGTCGATAATCACTGGTGAGCCATCGCTTCTGCGGATAAATACATTGGCTGGCTTGATATCGCGGTGTAATACACCTTGCTGGTGAATGTAAGAGAGGCCATCGGCCAGAGGCAGTAAAAAATGCAGTAATTGCTGCTCAGTGTAACGGCTACCCTGTGCCTCTAAGCTGCGGACCAGCTCATCCAGTGGCAGGCCATCTTCAAAGTCCATGACTAAATAGGCCGTGCCATTGGCAGTAAATAAATCGCGGCAGCGCACCACATTGGGGTGGCGCAGTTTTACCAGGGTTTTGCCTTCTACCATAAAGCGGCGTAGGCATTCGCTGTACAGCTCCTGCTTTGAGGTGCCATGCGGTTGTACGGTATTACCATGGCGCCCGGCCAGCTCGACTGGCAGAAATTCTTTAATCACCACCTGCTCATCTAAATGCGTATGATGGGCCTTGTATACTATGCCAAAACCACCGCTACCTAAAACTGCTTCAATGATATAGTGGTTAAGGGTGCTGCCTGTTTGCAGGGCGTTTAAATTTTCGATCATATCCGCTACCAACTATGCCCTGCTTGTTTAAGATAATTTTGCGCCCCTTCGTGCCCCTTTTGGGCCGCTTTACGAAACCAGGCTAATGATTCAGATGACGATTTTTCCACACCACGACCATCACGATACATTATCGCCATATTATTCAGGCCGTATGGTTCATCCTGAGCTGCCGCCAATCGATACCATTTAATCGCTTCAGCATATGATTGCGGCACGCCCCTACCGTTAGAATACATAAAACCAAGATTGGTCTGAGCACTGGCATGGCCTTGCTCAGCCGCTTTTCGATACCATTTTACCGCTTCACTGTCAGACTGCGTAACACCCAGGCCCTCTCGATACATGGAGCCTAAATTATCTTGTGCTGCGACATAACCCTGTGCGGCGGCTCTTCGATACCAGGCCACTGCAGTGCTATCAGACTTAGTTACACCTCGACCATTGGCGTAACTCAAACCAAGATTGTTTTGTGCATTGGGGTAGCCCTGCTCGGCTGCCTTACGATACCAGCTAACTGCCACACTCTCAGATTTGCTTACCTCACGGCCATGCTCATACATCACACCAAGATTAGTTTGTCCCACGGCGTTACCTTGCTCTGCACTTTTTATGTAGTATTGCAAAGCCGTCTTATAATCTGCTTCCACAAAATCGGCCATGCTGCCCAGCAAAAAGTTCTCGTATCCCCCCAGGCTGCTAAAACGGGCAAATTTTTGCTCTGCTGTTTGCCGGTATTGTCGTGCCAAAGCACTATTTTTCGTGACCCCCATACCGCGGCTATACATTTTGGCTAACTGAGCATCCGCATAGACACTACCCAGCTGCGCCGCTTGCTGGTACAGAGTAAAAGACGAGGCATCATTTCCTCGAATATAATAAGCTTCATCTGCTGCCAGGCGGATGGGTTTGGCCTCAGGCGTTTCTTGAGTTGCAGCTGCTAATAATGCCGTAAAATTAATGGCTATAGCCGCATTGCTTTGCAAATTGACCCACTGACTTACGGTATCCTGGCCAATAGCGATTTGCAGATGATATTCGCCCGGCGCCAGCAGCATACCCTGTTCAAACCTGGGCCTGATATTTAATACCTTAACCTCATACTGAGCAGCGGGAGTGATTGCTAAGGTTAACGGGTGCAGCCTATCCGTCTTAACTTCAGCCTCCAGCTCACGCTGCAGGGTTAGCAGCTCATCGGCGGCAGCCTGCTGATCCTGTCTGGCGAGTTCTGCGCGTTGAACATAATCGGTATAGGCCGGATACATTAAGTAAACCGCAACCGCCAGCACCACTACCCCTGATACAGCAACCCATTTCCATAACGGTGCTGCTTTTTTTATCGCCGTCTCTACCTCAGCATGATCAGCCGCTACCGCAGCGGGGGCAGTATTGTTGTGAGCAATCTGCCAACCTTTTGCCACTGCCTGCTGCACAATATACTGCTGAGCTTTGTCTTTGCTGATGCCAAGACTACTGGCTTTATTCAGCAGCATAGTCATTTCAACATCAGTAATAAGGCTATCAGCACCGGCTAACGCAATTAAATCATCCAGCACATGACAGTCTGCAATAGCTGTGCTGTGCTCAGCGACCTCAGGTTCTGCAGTGGCTTTTGGATCTGCAGGTAAAGATAGCTGTTGTAACACGTGTTGCATACTTTGCGGCCGCTCATCGGCTTTAAAGGCCAGACACTGATCTATGGTGGCTAAAAAGGGGGCGCTGTAATGGCCTTTGGCCAGTATGGCGGCAGCTACCAAAGGATCAGCATTACCATACACCAGGGCCATTGCGCGTTTTTCTGCTTTAGGCCCAACCTGACCGGTTACCAGACGATACATCAAGCCGCCAAAAGCATGAATATCTACGGTCGCTTTGGCTTCTCCGCCGCCTTCTATTTGCTCCAGCGGCGCATAAAACTCGGTAAAGGGTGCCTGGGATTGCGATACCAATGCAAAATTCTGTTTGGCGGCGCCAAAGTCAATAATCACCGGTGAGCCGTCACTGCGGCGGATAAATACATTGGCCGGTTTAATGTCGCGGTGCAGTACACCCTGGCTGTGAATGTAAGAGAGGCCATCAGCCAGCGGCAGTAAAAAATGCAGTAATTGTTGCTCGGTATAGCGGCTGCCCTGGGCTTCTAAACTACGGACCAGCTCATCCAGCGGCAGGCCATCTTCAAAGTCCATCACTAAATAGGCCGTGCCGTTAGCGGTAAATAAATCGCGGCAGCGCACCACATTGGGGTGGCGCAGTTTGACCAGGGTTCGGCCTTCGGTCATAAAACGCTGTAAGGAGCTATGGTATATATCCTGATTGGCTGTCGCACTGGGCGTAACCGTATTGCCGTGGCGCTGCGCTAATTGCTGTGGCAGAAACTCCTTAATCACCACCTGCTCTTCCAGGTGGGCATGGTGTGCTTTATAGACTATGCCAAAGCCGCCGCTACCCAATACCGCTTCAATAATATAGTGGTTTAGGGTGCTGCCTGTTTGCAACGCATTCAGATTATCGCTCATTAATACTTCCACCTGTTGTGTCCAGCCATCTTAGCTCTCTCCAGTCGGAACAATTGAAATCCGGATAGCAAAATCCGCCAAATACAACTTGGCTGCCCCTTCAAGCTTTACCGGGCTACCAGGCTGTAATGTTGTCCGCTGTGCACTACTTTCAATGGATGAACCATAGCTTGATCCCAGATCCTGATAAAACCAGTTAGGATGCTGATAAAAAATCTGACCATGATGGGATGATACTGACGGATGCTTAATAACATAATCATTATCGTCTGCCCGGCCAAGGCTGCATGGTCGCGTGGCCAGCGTTACACTGTTTAAGGTACGCTCATTCTGGCTATCCGCTAATCGCAGCCAGCATAAGGCTGCGGCTTGAACATGAGCCGCCACTGGCCGCGGAGCAATAATATCAGTGCCACTTAGCAGGCAATCTAAATCAGCCAACATCAGCTTTGCTGGCAGCTCGACAGGCATATCCTGATGTGCAGGTAAAACAACACCATTAACTGAAGTGCCATAGCGTGAACCTAAATCCTGGATATACAACTGCTTGCCCCGCAAAAAAATGCGTAAATGCTGACTGGAAACTGCAGGATGCGCCAGACTAATGACGGCTTGTGCGGCGCGGCCAATAGTCACACCCGCCTGCAGCTGAGACTGACTTAGTTCAAAACGCTGGGTAGGTGTTTGCAAGTGCATGATGGCCTGTTGCGCATCAGACCTGGCCGCCATTGCCAAATCTGCTGTTGGCGAAGCAGCATACTGATAGGCATGATATCGACTTTGCGCACTGTGTCCCGGCCGCGACCGCTTTAATAGCAGCAGTAAGCCCAACGCCGACATGACTGCGGCAAAAGCAATAAAAAAGTGCAGCTGAGAAAAGGCTGCAACAGGCGCTGATGGCGGTGTGGGAGTAACGGGTGGCACCTTTACTTCCGGCACTTCTGCCTTAGGCTGTGGGCTGGGTGCCGGTATAGGCTCTGGCTGAGGTTTAATATCTGGCTCAGGTAATGGGATAGGTACTGGTTTGGGTGGCACATTTTCACTCCAGCTACCCTTGATACCCACTGCATCAAAGGCTTTGTGGACCGCTGTGCGCTCGGGTGAGTATTGACCGTAAATAATTTCAGCCGCTTCAGCCACTGCATAACGGGCATTACGAAAGTCTGAGGTGGGTGTCATAATTTTTGTTGTTGCGTAGTGCCAGATTTTTAACGCCTTTTGCATACCAATTTTCGGCACCTCGACACCACCTAAGCGCCGGTGCGAGCCGCCCTCAGCCAGTAAATAAAACGCATGATTTACAATAGAGGAGTTGATATGCACGCCGCCATTATTCTTAGTGCCGACATAGCGTTCCAGGTAGTGATCAGGGTTATTGTTTGCCCGCTGCGGAAACCGGAAATCACGGATAACAGTGGAGACAAGACGAATCAGCCAGTCCGTCTGTTCAGGGGCAGCTAAACGGTTATTCAGCCAGGCCACAAAACTTACCCCGGCAATATCGCTAAAGGCCTCATTGAGTGCACCCGACTCGCCAAGGTAAACCAGCTCAGAGCTAAAAGCGATAATGCCATGAGCTAATTCATGCATAATCACTTCAGGGTTTTGCAGCAAAGGACTATGCACTTGCACCAGCCCCAGCTCCTCGCCAAAAGCATTCGAAACTACAGCAAAAAAGGCATTCGGGTTAGTACTACTGCCAGCACAGCTGACACTGGCGCCATGTTGATGGTGAAACATTTTACTGCCAACAAAAGCGTATACAATACTGTTATCTACCGGATCGAATTGCGCACTGCCGAAGTGCTCTGCCATAAAGCGGCCGACCTGATCAAACAAGGTGGCCAGTTTTTGAGAAGCCGTCGTACTCGCCTGT
>NZ_DAINOE010000123.1:0-5619 GCF_036735525.1 Arsukibacterium sp.
CCGTGAAGGCGGCCGTACTGTAGGTGCTGGTGTAGTATCTAAAATCATCGCTTAATTTTTAACAAGCGGTAATGTAAAGAAGGCTCCCCTGTGGAGCCTTTTTTTATACTTAAATAAAATTCAAACAGCTGTTTGAATGCCTTGTCTGGAACCCATTGTTGTGCGATATTGCTAACTCATCCGTCCAGTGAGGAGTTAACTATGAGTAGCTATCAAGCCCCTATAAATGATATGACGTTTAATCTGTTTGATGTATGGCAACTGGATAGCTACTGGCAAAGTAATAGTCAGCTACAGGAACTGATAGAAACTGATACTGCTAAAGCGATATTGGAAGAAGCAGCAAAAATCTGCGAACAGCAAATTGCCCCTTTTGCAGCTGAAGCGGATCAACGCGGTGCGCAACTAGCTGACGGCAAGGTTAGCTTGCCTGAGCATTACCATACAGCCTACCAAAGCCTGGTTGACGGAGGCTGGACAGGCTTAAGCGGCGATCCGCGATATGGCGGTATGGGTATGCCAAAAGCCTTATCAATGATGGTCGATGAAATGATGTGTAGCGCCGATATCGCCTTTTCCCTTTATCCTGGCTTAACTGCAGGCGCCTGTGTCGCTTTGCTGCAACATGCCGATGAAGCAACAAAGCAAACTTATCTGCCAAAGCTGTATAGCGGCGAATGGTCTGGCACTATGTGCTTAACCGAATCACATGCCGGTTCAGATCTGGGCATTATGCGTACCACTGCCAAGGCGAATGATGATGGCAGTTATGCCCTTAATGGCTCAAAGATATTCATTACTGCTGGCGAGCACGAACTGACTTCAAATATCATTCATCTGGTATTGGCTAAGCTGCCGGATGCCCCAGCCGGCAGTCGTGGCATATCATTATTTTTGGTGCCAAAATTTCTGCTGGATAACAGCGGTGAGCCAGCCGAGCGCAACAACGTCAGTGTTGGCTCTATTGAACACAAAATGGGTATTAATGGTTCGGCTACCTGTGTGCTAAATTTTGATAATGCTAAAGGCTTTTTAATTGGCCAGCCGCATCGTGGTTTAAGTTGCATGTTTACTATGATGAATTATGAGCGGCTATCTATGGGCAGCCAGGGCTTAGGCGCTGCTGAGCGCGCATACCAAAATGCGCTGGCTTACTCCAAAGAGCGCTTGCAGGGCAGAGTTACCCTTAAAGATCCGTCTAAAGCAGAGCCGATATTGGTACATGCCGATGTTCGACGCATGCTGCTGAATATTAAAGCCATAAATGAGGCGGGACGTAGTTTCGCTACCTGGGTGGCGAGTTTATTAGACCGGGCTAAGTACGATGAATGCGAGCTATCTGCACAGCGAGCCAACCTGTTAACGCCGATCACTAAAGCCTTTATGACGGATCAAGGTTTTGAAGCCTGTGTCAGTGCACAGCAAGTATTTGGTGGTCATGGCTATGTAAAAGAGTGGGGCATGGAGCAATTGGTGCGCGATGTTCGTATTGCACAAATCTATGAAGGTACTAATGGTATTCAAGCTGCCGATTTTATGTTGCGCAAAGTCGCAGCAGATAATGGCGCTGTGTTATGTTCATTATTAACTGACATTAGCCAGCAAATTGGCCAGCAACCTAATGCAATTAGTGCAGCGCTGCAGCAAAAAATTGAGCAATTACAGCAATTGACACAGCAACTGCTACAGCAGTCGCAGGCCGAGCAAAGTGCTGCCGCATGCGACTTTCTGGCATTAGTGTCCTATGTATTGTATGGCTATATGTGGTATAAAAATTTGGTAGCCTTAGATGCTGATAAACACAGTGCAGACTTTATTGCCAGTAAACAACTGACGGCGAAGTGGTACCAGCATAAAGTTTTACCCAAAACTGCCGGCCTGATAGCGCAACTCAGCGGTGACAGTTCTTCGTTATTTAATTTAAGTGAGCAACAATTTTAAGCGGGAGTGGCTATGAGACTGATGCGTTATGCCGGGCTGTTGGTATTGCTGTGTTGCAGTGTTACTGTTGAAGCGGCAGATGCTCTGGATAAACGCATGAAGGCTGAAGAATGGGATGCCTATCGCCCTTTTTCGCTAATACCGCATAAAAATAATTATCTGATGCCATTGACTTACGTTGATGGCATAGCCGGCACCTTAAATCGTGATGGTGTCAGTGCTGCGTCTGATAACATTGAGGCGAAATTCCAATTAAGTCTAAAAACCCCGTTGTGGACCAGAATTTATAAAGACAACGGTTATCTGTTTTTTGCTTTTACCCAACAAGCTTTCTGGCAGGCATATAACAGTGAGGTATCTTCACCGTTTCGGGAAACCAATTACGAGCCTGAACTAATATTGATGTTACCGCATTACCGCAACTATGAAGAAGCGGCCAGCCGCATCCTCAGTTTAAGTTTGTCGCATCAGTCTAATGGCCGGGCCGGCGAGCTGTCACGTAGTTGGAATCGCTTAAAACTCAGTTGGGTTACCTCAGTCGGCAATGTGTTTATTAATTTTGAGCCCTGGTACCGCTTTAGTGAATCACCTAAAAGCTCACCTGAAGACCCTAAAGGGGATGATAACCCCGACATTACCAAATATATGGGTTGGTTTGAATTATCAGCAGCCTATAAGCAAGATGAAGCGACCTGGCGCATGATGCTGCGTAATAATTTGCGCAGCGATAATAAGGGTGCAGTTCGCCTGTCCTATTCGCGTCCCTTTAATCAGCATATACGCTTGTATGTCGAGTTATTCAGTGGTTATGGCGAAAGCATGATTGACTATGACCGCTCAGTAACCCGTTTTGGTATTGGCTTTGAGCTGAATGATATTTTGTAGTGCAATTTATAACCAAGGCTTGCGTTATTGGTTGATTTCAGTATAATGCGCGGCCAGTCGATACAATTCTGACTGGCACGTTAACCCGGCTTAGCAAGTGGTTAACGCTGACAATGCTCCCGATTGGGGAGCAACTGGTACTTTGGTGCATAGGCATACCCAACATGGGTTATGGCTTATGTTTATTTTTGCTCTTTTTGCTCTTTGAGGCTTTGATACATGAGTAATCAAAGGATACGCATCCGTCTGAAAGCGTTCGATCACCGTTTGATCGATCAGTCAACTATGGAAATCGTAGATACTGCTAAGCGTACTGGCGCTCAGGTTCGTGGTCCAATTCCACTGCCAACTCGTCAGGAACGTTTCACCGTTCTGATTTCTCCTCACGTCAATAAAGATGCGCGTGACCAGTACGAAATCCGTACCCACAAGCGTTTAATCGACATCGTTGAACCAACTGAAAAAACAGTTGATGCGCTGATGCGTTTAGATCTGCCTGCTGGCGTTGACGTTCAAATCAGCCTGGGCTAATCAGACAGGTTTTTAGAGAGGTTTAGGAAATGGCTATCGGTCTTATCGGTCGTAAAGTGGGCATGACTCGCATCTTCACAGAAGATGGCGTATCTATCCCAGTAACCGTAATCGAAGCAACACCAAACCGCGTTACTGCTGTTAAAACGCAAGACGTTGAAGGCTATAGCGCGCTGCAAGTAACCGCTGGCACTGTTAAGGCAAGCCGCCTGAACAAGCCAGAAGCGGGTCACTTTGCAAAAGTAGGTGTTGATGCTGGTCGTGGTCTGTGGGAATTCCGCCTGCAAGACAACGAAGGTGCTGACATTACTGTTGGCAGCGAGATTACTGTCGAAATTTTCGCAGAAACGAAAAAAGTGGATGTGTCAGGCACATCAAAAGGTAAGGGTTTTGCTGGTGCTGTTAAGCGCTGGAATTTCCGTACTCAGGATGCTACTCACGGTAACTCTTTGTCACACCGTGCACCAGGTTCTATTGGTCAAAACCAATCACCAGGTAAAGTATTCAAAGGTAAAAAAATGGCTGGTCACTTAGGTGCAGAGCGCGTAACCGTGCAGTCACTGGAAGTGGTTCGTGTAGACGCTGAGCGTAACATCCTGTTAGTAAAAGGCGCAGTGCCTGGTGCTATCGGCGGTGACGTGATCGTTAAACCAGCTGTTAAAAGCTAACGTCTGAGGAGATAAGTGATGGAATTAGCATTACGAGACGCTCAAGGCGCTCTTGAAGTTTCCGAAGCTACCTTTGGACGTGAGTTTAACGAAGCTCTGGTACACCAGGTTGTCGTTGCTTATGCAGCTGGCGCCCGTCAGGGTACCCGTGCGCAGTTAACGCGTTCAGAAGTTCGCGGTGGCGGCAAGAAGCCATGGCGCCAGAAGGGTACAGGCCGTGCCCGTGCTGGTACAATCCGCAGCCCAATCTGGCGCGGAGGCGGTGTGACGTTTGCGGCTAAGCCACAAGATCACAGCCAAAAAGTAAACCGCAAAATGTATCGCGGTGCGATCAGAAGCATTTTGTCTGAGTTAGTGCGTCAGGACCGGTTAATCGTGGTGGAAAACTTTGCAGTTGAAACCCCGAAAACTAAAGATTTATCTGCCAAATTAAAGGCAATGGATCTGAAAGACGTATTAATTGTGACTAACGAAGTTGATGAGAACCTGTTCTTATCTGCACGTAACCTGTACAAGGTTGACGTTCGTGACGTACACGGTATCGACCCGGTCAGCTTAATCGCATTCGACAAAGTGTTAATGACTGCTGCTGCAGTTAAGCAACTTGAGGAGCTGTTAGCATGATCCGTGAAGAACGTTTACTGAAAGTGATTCTGGCTCCGCATGTTTCTGAAAAAGCAACTAATGCGGCAGAGAACAACAACACTATCGTTTTCAAGGTATCTACTACCTCTACTAAAGCCGATATTAAAGCTGCTGTAGAAAAACTGTTTGAAACAGAAGTAGTGGGTGTTCGCACTGTTAATGTTAAGGGTAAGACCAAGCGCACTGGTGCGCGTATGGGCAAGCGTAGCGATTGGAAAAAAGCTTACGTGACTCTTAAAGAAGGCAGCGAAATCGATTTCGTTGGCGGCGCTGAGTAAGAAGAGGAGTTAGGAAATGGCACTTGTTAAGTGTAAACCTACGTCACCAGGTCGTCGCCACGTATTAAAAGTGGTTAACCCTGACCTGTACAAAGGCAAGCCTTATGCTCCTTTGTTAGAGAAGAAAGTTAAAACTGGTGGTCGTAACAACAATGGTCGTATCACTACCCGTCATATCGGTGGTGGTCATAAGCAACATTACCGTGTTGTCGATTTTAAACGTACTAAGGACGGTATTCCGGCCAAGGTTGAGCGTTTAGAATACGATCCGAACCGTACTGCAAATATCGCTTTAGTGCTGTATGCAGATGGTGAGCGTCGTTATATTCTGGCCCCTAAAGGCCTGAAAGCTGGTGACACTGTGGTTTCTGGTATGGACTCGCCTATTAAAGCGGGTAACACTTTACCTCTGCGGAATATCCCAGTAGGTCAGGTGGTTCACAATATCGAAATGAAACCAGGTAAAGGCGGCCAATTGGCTCGCTCAGCCGGTGCTTTTGTACAAATCCTGGCACGTGATGGTGACAATGTCACTTTACGTCTGCGCAGTGGTGAAGTGCGTAAAGTATCATCAGATTGTCGCGCGACTATCGGTGAAATCGGTAATGCCGAGCACATGTTACGTCAATACGGTAAAGCTGGTGCTATGCGCTGGCGCGGCGTTCGCCCAA
>NZ_DAINOE010000124.1:0-5485 GCF_036735525.1 Arsukibacterium sp.
ATCATTCGGTGGCCCAAATAACCATGTATCAAAATGACGTTTTCTTTGTCATTAGGTAAGTCGACATAAATAGTGTAATGACTGGTTCTAGGCTCACTTAAACTAGGGCCAAATGAAACTACCGTATTCAAGCTATCATTTTGGTGTTGATTCTCGCTCTCAACGTTAAACATTTGTATAACACTATTCATGACTGCGCCCAATTGCCTCGATATTTAAACATCAGTCTAACAGTTTTTTTTAAATGGAAACCTGTAGGAAATAACAGGTGATATGGCTAACATTCAGGCCAATCACCCTTTTATCAAATTGGGAGAGGTTTAAAATCGTACTGTCAATGCTTCAACTTGAGCCTAAGCGCTAAAGGCGCAACCGCAGTCATCACAGTTAGTCTATTTTTGATCTCTGAAGATTGTTCTGCGCAGTGCTAAAAGAAAGGATGCCAACCAAGCGATATTGTTGCAGTTAAGAACGTCTATCATTTCCTGTCGTTTGGTCATACGACAGGGTAGAGAACACGGTCCAAGAAAATCTTGAACCGCTACAGTGAGAATTAGCTTAAGCCCTTGTCAGAAAAAAGTTATTTTTTAAGTGGGCGTTGCCAGCCTTCAATATGCCGTTGCTTGGCGCGAGCCACCACCAGCTCACCAGCGGCGGCATCACGGGTCAACACTGTGCCGGCGCCAACTGTAGCATTAACGCCCACCGTTACCGGGGCCACCAGTGAGCTGTTAGAGCCGATAAAGGCGCCGTCTTGAATAGTCGTCACAAACTTATTGGCACCATCGTAGTTGCAGGTAATGGTACCGGCACCGACGTTAACTTTATCACCAATTAGCGCATTACCCAGGTAAGTTAAGTGGTTGGCTTTAGAGCCTTTGCCCAGGGTGGTTTTTTTCATTTCAACAAAATTGCCAACATGGCTGTCATCCAACATCACACTGTCTGGCCGCAGGCGGGCATAAGGACCCACGGAACAGTCGCTGCCGACAGTGGCTTTTTCTATCATCGAATTGGGCTTTATTTCGGTGTTATCACCAATGGTGCAGTCTTTTAAAATACAGTTAGCACCGATAGTTACACCTTTGCCCAACACGACCTTGCCTTCAAAAATCACGTTAATATCAATCATCACGTCATTGCCGACGACTACGCTGCCACGCACATCAATGCGTGCCGGATCGCGTAGGTTGGCACCAGCGAGCATTAACTCTTCGGCTTTTCGTTGCTGATAAGCCCGCTCTAAGGCAGCGAGTTGCACCCGGTTATTGGCGCCTTCCACTTCCATCGGGTTTTGCGGCTGGGCAGTGGCGATTGCCACACCTTCGCTATGCGCCATGGCAATCACATCGGTCAGATAATATTCGCCCTGAGCATTGCTGTTCGACAGCTTACCCAGCCAGCTTTTTAACTGCTTACCCGGCAAGGCCATAATGCCGCTATTCACTTCATTAATAAGCAGTTGCTCTGGTGAGGCATCTTTTTGTTCAACGATACCCACCACCTTGCCATTTTGCCGCACTATGCGGCCATAGCCAGTTGGGTTTGGCAGGGTAACCGTTAAAATGGCCAAGCCATTAGCGGGCTTCGCGGCCAACAATTGCTGTAAGGTTTCAAGGCGGGTTAAAGGTACATCGCCATATAGCACCAGCACGGTATCTTCATCAGCAATATTTGGGATAGCCTGGGCTACCGCGTGGCCGGTGCCAAGTTGCTCAGCTTGTAATACCCAATGCAACGATTGTTCGCCCATCGCCGTAATTAACGCCTCGGCACCATAACCATAGACCAGCTGGGGTTTAACAGACCCCAGAGCACGGGCAGTATCAATAACGTGCTGCACCATAGGCCGCTCAGCCACCTTGTGTAACACCTTAGGTAAGTCTGATTTCATCCGTGTGCCTTTACCGGCGGCCAATATCACTACATTTAATGCCATGGTGGTTATCCCTTTAAAAAATAATGTCGCTATTCTAATTGATAATGCTACAGATTACAGGCTTGCAATGAAGTTTTACTGAATAAGTAACGCCACCCGAAGGTGGCGTGACAATGCTTAAGACACAGACATTTAAACTAGTTCTTCTCGGTTTCGCCTATATATTTATCTATAAAGGCTAACATTTTCTGCCAGCGTTCAACGTTATGCTCTGGTTTATAAAAGCCATGGCCTTCTTTGTCTTTTACCAACCACTCGTAAGGATGGTTACGTTTTTCCAGCTCTTCGCGTAAACGGTTGGCATGGATAATCGGTACCCGTCTGTCTTCACGACCATGGATGATAAACACCGGCGCTTTCAGTTTATCCAGATGTTTGATAGGCGATTGCGCATCTAGCCGCTCCTGATCACGGCCAATGGCCATTTCCAGATAATTAATACCACTTTGCCGCTCTGGAATATCGCCATCGGTGTACATCAGGTTTAAATCAAACACGCCAACAAAACCAATAGTACACTTGTATAAATCCGGCTCGCGCACTGCACTCATTAAAGCGGCATAACCACCATAAGAGCCACCATAAGCACAAATTCTATTTTGATCAACGATACCCTTCTTCACCAGATGCATGACGCCATCGGTCATATCATCAATCATGGTGGTGCCCCAGTTCTGATAGCCCAATTGCAGGAAACTGCGGCCAAAACCGCCTGAACCACGGAAGTTAGGTTGCAATACCGCATAGCCATGCTGCGCCAGTACCTTAGCATCCGCATCAATTTCCAGATAATCACGCGGCCCATGCGGACCACCATGAGGCAGCATGATTAAGGGCAGGTTTTTTGGTTCCTTGCCAATGGGTAAGGTTAAAATGGCATGAATATCCAAGCCATCGCGGCTTTTGTATAAGATAGCTGTAGTTTCAGATAACAGCTCTGGCTTTAACCAGGGGCGGCCGTTTAATAAGAAACTCAGCTGTTGATTACGGGTATCAAATAAATAAAATTCCGGCGGATGATTAGCCGAGCGAGTGGTGATAACAATGATATTGTTATCACGGGTTGCTGAAGCTAAGCCAATTTTTTTGCCTGGAAATACGGCCCGCAAGCCCTGAGCAAAACCACTGAAGGTTTTATCTTCAACGTCAGCAAAAAACACATCTTCAAAGGTATCGTACTCATAAGAAGCGCCGATCACTTCACTGATATAGCCATCGTCAATGCTGAAAATTGGCGCTACGTCCACCTTAGGGTGATGCGCCAGCAACTCTTCTTTACCGGTTTCGGGATCTAAAATACTGATGGCTTTAGTATCCGTTTGGGTATCACTTAAACCCAAAATTCGCTTATTGTCTGGTAAGAATGCCAGCGGATCAAAGCTACCATCACGCTGACCATAACGACGCAGTACTGCCCAGTCACTGCGCTCATCTTTACGATACATCATGATCATTTCATTGTCGTTATTCTGATCAACACCTACCGCTATGCGCGCTAAACCATTACGGTCTAATATCAGTCCAGCTGAGCGCATCGGTGCCCGTGTTACCTGACGGGTACGGCCGGTATCCACGTTCATGCGTTTTAACAACGTAAAAGAACCGCGCACATTGGGTGTGGCAGTGGCTATCATCACGAACTTTTCTTCTTCGGGCAAAAAGCTGACGATTTGCGCGCCATCTGTCTCGTGTCTGGCCCTGTAGCCTGTCAGCATTTGCGGGTTAGAACCATCGGCATTTACCGCAAAAATCTCACCTGTAGGCACTGGTTGCTCCAGCGAGCCGATATCTCGTACCAGATTAATTAAAATACGTTCATTATTAGCCCAGTTAAAACTGCCAATGGAATCTGTGCCTTCAAAGTGCCGGATGCTAATGATTTTATTAGAAGCAACATCAATCACATTAAGCAGAATAGTGCCTTCATCATTGCGGCTGGTCGCGGCCAGATATTTGCCGCTGGGTGAAATTTGAATTTGTAAAAACTGAGAAGGACGGGCAAAGTCTTCCAGTGAAAGCTGTGCAGCCACCGGCCAACAGAAGAATATTAACGCGAGTAGCATTTTTTTCATTGTTATAGTACTCCGGACATATTTAATTCATCATTATCATGCCATAGAACTTTAGCCAACACAGCCATAACCTTTAATTTTGGATAAAAAAAAGCCACCCTTAGGTGGCTTTTTCTATAAACGCTGACTTATTTTTTGCGTAATTTCTGAATGATCCGCAACTGTGCAATAGCCTCGGCTAATTGCGCAGCAGCTTCAGCATAGTTGAAATCTGCACCGGCATTCTGCATGGCTTCAGTTGCACGCTTTTGTGCATCTAAAGCCGCTTGCTCGTCTAAGTCTTCGCCACGTACCGCCACATCGGCCAGCACTATGATACCGTCGGGTTGCACTTCAATGACCCCGCCAGCAACATAAATCATGTGCTCTTCACCGAACTGCTTCACGATACGGACCATGCCAGGTTTCAGAGGAGTCAGTAACGGGGCGTGAAAAGGTAAAATACCTAACTCGCCCTCACTGCCTGTGACCTGCACGGACTCGACAAGGCCAGAGAAAATTTTCTCTTCAGCACTTACTACATCCAGTTGCACTGTCATCGCCATTTCGCTCTCCTAAAGCCTGGTTGCTTAAATCTTCTTCGCTTTTTCGATAGCTTCGTCGATTGAACCAACCATGTAGAACGCCTGCTCTGGCATATGGTCGTATTCACCGTCCAAAATACCTTTAAAGCCACGGATAGTTTCTTTCAGCGGTACGTATTTGCCTGGCGAGCCAGTGAATACTTCAGCAACGAAGAACGGTTGAGACAGGAAACGCTGGATTTTCCGTGCACGGTATACCAAAGTCCGGTCTTCATCAGACAATTCGTCCATACCTAAGATGGCGATAATGTCTTTCAGTTCTTTGTAACGCTGCAGTACGGTTTGCACACCGCGAGCTACGTCATAGTGCTCTTTACCGATAACCAGTGGATCTAACTGACGAGAAGTAGAATCCAATGGGTCGATTGCCGGGTAAATACCCAGTGAAGCAATGTTACGGCTCAGTACTACCGTTGCATCTAAGTGCGAGAAGGTCGTAGCTGGTGACGGATCAGTTAAGTCATCCGCAGGTACGTATACCGCCTGAATAGACGTAATAGAACCTGTCTTGGTAGAAGTGATACGCTCTTGCAGGGCACCCATCTCTTCTGCCAATGTTGGCTGATAACCTACGGCTGATGGCATCCGACCTAACAGCGCTGATACTTCAGTACCAGCCAGAGTGTAACGGTAGATGTTATCAACGAAGAACAGTACGTCACGACCTTCATCACGGAATTTTTCCGCCATGGTTAAGCCAGTTAAGGCTACGCGTAAACGGTTACCTGGTGGCTCGTTCATCTGACCGTACACTAGCGATACTTTATCCAGTACGTTAGAGTCTTTCATTTCATGATAGAAGTCGTTACCTTCACGGGTACGCTCACCCACACCAGCGAATACTGAGTAACCGCTGTGCTCGATCGCGATGTTCCGGATCAGTTCCATCA
>NZ_DAINOE010000125.1:0-5241 GCF_036735525.1 Arsukibacterium sp.
TCTATGCTCCGCATTGGCTTACCCAAATTTTAATTACCTTTAAAGCGCTGTTTGGTCAGCTGTTATTTTTCACCATACCGCTGCTTATCTTATTTTTTATTACCAGCGGCATTGCCGCCTTGCCCCGTAATTCCGGCAAGCTGCTCGGCCGTACCTTAGGTTTAGCTTATTTGTCGACAATTGCTGCCGGTACCTTTGCTTTTTTAGTTGCCGCCGGCCTTATCCCGCTCCTCGCGCCTGCCGCCGCGGATTTAGCCAGTATCGATGGTGTTAATTTAACCCCCTATATTGAGCTGAATATCCCACCGGTATTTAATGTGATGACCGCGCTGGCACTGGCTTTTATTTTTGGTTTAGGCATAGCCACAACTCAAGCGACATCGCTAAAGCAACTGTCTGATCAGGGCCGCGATATTATTCAATTACTGCTGACCAAAGTGATTATCCCGCTGTTACCATTGTATATCGCCGGGGTATTTGCCCAGATGGCCGCCGCTGGTTCGGTTTTTGTTACCTTGCAGACCTTTGGCATAGTGCTGGTGATGGCATTAGCCCTGCACTGGTTGTGGATAGTGGCGTTATTTGTACTGGCCGGCATTAAAGCCGGTAAATCGCCGGTTTTACTTATCAAAAATATGCTGCCGGCTTATTTTACGGCACTGGGTACCATGTCGAGCGCGGCCACCATACCAGTGTCTTTACAAGCAACCAAAAACAATGGTGTAAAAGAGGATGTGGCTAACTTTACTGTGCCGTTGTGTGCTACCACCCATTTAGCCGGCTCTACCATTACCATTGTCAGTTGTGCGGTGGCGGTGATGATGATGCAAAATAATCTGGATATCCCGTCACTCTTTACCATGATCCCCTTTATTTTAACCTTGGGCGTAGTGATGCTGGCCGCGCCCGGTGTACCAGGTGGTGCGGTAATGTCGGCCGTTGGCTTGCTCGGTACCATGCTGGGCTTTGGCGAAGGCGCGATAGCACTGATGATAGCGCTGTATATGGCGCAAGACAGCTTTGGCACTGCCTGTAATGTTACCGGCGATGGTGCTATTGCGGTGCTGGTAGATAAAACCGCCTGATAGTTACCCCCTCTGCGGGCACAGGCTACCCCCTGGCCCGCAAATGGCTGCGAAAATCCTACGCTCATTAGCAAATGGATTAACTCTGTTAATTTTTTGCACTTAGCCCTTGCTGATCCGCCAAAACTGTATTAGTGTATTAATACAGATAAAGCGGAGACAGTGATATGCCCCCAGTGATACAGATAAATGCCTTACAACGCGCCTTTGATGGGCGCCTGGTGTTAAACAATATTACCGCCAGCGCCAACCAGGGTGATGTTATTGCTTTGCTGGGCAAAAACGGTGCAGGTAAAACCACCCTACTTGAAACCATTTTAGGCTTTGCCGTACCTGAGCTGGGTGAGATACGGCTGTTTGGTACCCCAAGCACTGAGATCGCCGCCCGCGAAAAACAACACATTGGCTTTGTGCCGCAACAAGATGAACTGCTGGAACAGTTATCCCCTTATGAGCAGCTGCAGTTATTTGAGCGCTTTCAGCCTAACTGGGATCAACAACTCTGTGACCGGCTTTGCCAGAGTTGGGAAATCCCGCTAGCCAGACGCATCAGTAAGCTGTCGGTAGGACAACGCCAAAAGCTTTCTATCATACTGGCACTGTGTCACAAACCGCGGCTGCTTATTCTGGATGAGCCGGTGGCCAGCCTGGATCCTATTGCCCGCCGCCAGTTTTTAACCGAGTTAGTGAATATTGCGGTAGAGCAGCAAACTACCATTATATTTTCCTCGCATATTGTCACCGACATGGAGCGGGTAGCCAATCAGGTATGGCTGTTAAAAGATCAGCAACTGCTGTGGCAGGGTGAGCTGGATACGTTAAAAGAATCAGTGGTAAAGCTGCATATTGATGCCGAACAAAACTTACCGGCAACGCTGCCTGTTCCGGGCATATTGCGCCAGCAACACTATGGCAAACATGCCAGCCTGAGCGTTAGCCAGTGGCAGCCAGCCTTATTAGCGCCCTTGCAACAACAACTGGGTGCCAAGATCCGGGTAGAGCAGCTAAATTTAGAAGACATTTTTTTGGAAATGCATGCATGAGTGCCCTGCTGAGTTTAACCGGCCGTATCCTGTGGCCGAGCTTAGCCACCAAATTTTTGTGGTGCATTTTACTGACAGCCACTTTAGCGGCAAGCCTGACAGGTCAGCCTAAAATTGCCGTTGTGCCGTTGGTATGTCTGATGTTGCTGATGTTCTGTATTCCCTTGCAGTTTATGCCACTAAGCCGTAACCGCAGCTGGTTATTATTACCTTATTTTCGCCCACATAGCCGTCTACTGCTGCTAACGCTGCCCCTTATTTTCGGGCTAGTCTGCGGCATGGTGATGCAGATGGTTGATAAAGGTTTCTGGTTGCCGATGCAACTGGGTGTGTTTGCCATGGCACTGTTAATATTGCCGTGCTTTTTGTTTGGTCATATTTTACCGCTGCTGTTTAACAGTGCCTTGCTGGTGCTGTTTTTTGCCAGCAAGCTGCCACTGTTTTTAGCAGAACTTGGCCAGCCCGTGCTGATTAGCATACTGCTGATAGTTAATACTTTGCTGTTAGTCTGGTTCGCAACTCGCTGGCTGGCGCCAGGTCGCCACTCAGCACGCCATAGCACTATTGTTAAGTTTCAGCACGCCAACTATAAGCTGTTTTTGCAACGCTTTACCCGCAAAGCCGCCAGCTTGCATGGCAGCTTACTGTTGGGCCAAGGTGACAGCTGGCGCGCCAGAGGCCTGAGAACCCTGGCTTGTTGCTGGTATTTGCCGGGCATGCTGTGGTTAAGCATGCAATTGTTCAGTAATGCCGACATTAAAGAGCAGAGCCTACTGCTGGTGTTATTTGTGGTGTTTCCGGTATTCCTGCTCACTGAGCAGCTTAGCAATATGCTAAGAAGAGTGCGCCGTGCCTGGCTAACTTTACCAATCAGCCGCCAGCAACTGTTTCAGATGTTAGAGCAGCAAGCGTTACAAGAAACCTTGCTGGCCACCCTGATTATCAGCCCGTTGCTGGTGCTGATCTTCCCTGATGTGACCACCGCAGCGGCCATGTTATTGCTGTGGCCAAGCATACTGCTGTGCAGCACCTACCTAAGCTGGCGGTTAATCAACCAATCGCTGGTCTGGACAGGCCTGGTAATGATTACTCTCAATATTGCTGTTGTCTCATACTTACTGTTGTACTGGCAACAACCTCTGGCTTTGCTGCTATTGGCCACTATTACCGCTGGCCTTAGCGCACTGCTACGCCAGCAAGTCCAACGCCAGCTAATGGGGCAAGACTGGGGCAAGCTTAAATTGCTTAAAGCACCGCAGATTAGGACAGGGTTATGATTCAACCTTTAGCACCAGATAGCCGTAGCCTGTTTAGTTTCGCAATATTTAAGCAACTATACCGCTTGCTGACGCTGCTGGAGATAAGCTTTATTTGGTGGTTATTCATCGCTTTTTTCTGGGTTTTGGGGTTTGCCAGCACGCCCTTTTTATATATCGGCATATTGTTTATGCTCGGCTACTATTATTTAAGCTTACTCCCTATGATCAACCAATTGCTCAGCAGCAGCTATGGCCAGTTGTTGTTCAGCAAAAAACAGCTTAAATACTTACCTTTCTTACTGGCCACCACACTAACATTGCTGACCTTACCGGGCTTAGTACATTTTTATCAGCTGGCTTATGCAGAAGCATTTTTCATTGGCCTTTGCTTACACCTAATTTTGCATGCCTATTGGCTAAACGCATCTACTCAGCTCAAAAAAACCGGGCAAGTAGTGATCTTCTGGTTGCTAATTTTACAGCATATCTGGGCAAAGCCCCTATTTCGCCTGGTTTCGAATACAGTTTGGTCTGAGTTTTTTAAGGTTGGTTTGGCAATGCTTGCCGTCATTGCTGTCGGCATTATTACCTGCAGAGTCCAGCGACGTAAACAGCCCATTTCTTCGCCATATCAGCAACAAAGCTCATTTTACTGGCGCAGCGTACCCAGACATCAAACTACTTTAGGGGCCTGTTATCTGTTTCAGCACAATGCCAAAGCTGAAATGCGCTTCTTGGTGTATTGTGCCGCCTGCGCACTGCTGCCAGCAGTGCAAACGCTGACGTTCTTTTGGTTGAATGCAGAGTGGCGTTGGTTCCCTGAACTGGGTTGGAAGCTACTTGATGATACTATATTTGCTGTACCTTTTATTTATTGGCTGAATTTATTAGAAAGGAGCCTGGGCCAGGTTAAAAGTGCCTGGCTGTTGTTATCGCAAAGCCGCAGCGAAGTTTTTGGTTTTTTAGAGCGGTATTTTTTATCGCAGCTCATGCTATTTAGTATGCCTTTGCTACTACTACTGTATTGCTGGCAACCACAAAACCCCACTTATATTTCAAGTGCACTGCTGTTGATCTGCCTACTTCTGGCGTTAACTTATTTGGTGCTGTGTGTGCCGAAAAGCAGTATTGCCGTGTTCAGCATTATGGTGATGTTAATCAGTTTCCCCCCGGAAATGGTACTTTTGGCCAGTCTGACTTCACAGTTTTTTATGATAGGCAACTTAGGGTTGCTGGCCATAGTCCTGCGTTACTTTGCTCTTAAGGGCTGGCGAAAGCGTGATTTTACCAAGGCTGCAACTTTTATAAGGCAACGCCATGTTTAGCATTAACCCCAACAGTGGTGAGCCGATTTACCGCCAGCTGACAGAGCAAATTAAACGCATGGTCGCCGGCGGTCAGTTACAAAGTGGCGATGCATTGCCATCGGTGCGCGAGCTGGCCGCGCAGTATGCGGTAAATCCGATGACCATCTCTAAAGCCTATAACCTGCTGGAAACAGAGGGGATACTGGAGCGCCAGCGGGGCAAAGCCATGACCATAGCGCAGCCCACAGCAGCGACGCAAAGTGAACAGGCCAGGCTAGCGCAACTGCTGCCGCAACTGGTACAGTTAACCTTGGCGGCAAAACAGTTGCAGTTATCAAAACACAGCGTACTGACCGCGCTCACCGAACAATTGGATAATGCCTTTAATGAAACCGAATAACCTAGTCTGGTATCACAAAATTTAAAATGCTTTTAAGCTTTTCCATTAAACAGCAAAGCCCGCTATCGCGGGCTCTGTGTATTAAAAGGCAGTTATTTTTTCAGCTTCACCGGCCGTTGCCAGCCTTCAATATGCCGTTGCTTGGCG
>NZ_DAINOE010000126.1:0-1102 GCF_036735525.1 Arsukibacterium sp.
TTAAACTGATTACCTACCCAGTTCGTGGCGACAGTCAGGTTGGCCTGGCCCGGGGCATCTTTGTCATAGCCAAATTCGTCCTGAAATTCAGGCGTAAGCGTTAATAAGGCTTGATTAAAGCGCTGCTCTAATTGTTGCACTTTGGCCGTGTATGACGGTACACCTTCGCTGCCCGCGACAAAGTTATACGGCAGGTTTTCATCACCATGAATGTCTAAAAACATATCAAGCCCGGTTTCGAGCATTTTCTGGCGCACCAGAAAAACCTCCGGACTACGTGTCATGGTAGGCTCTTGCCATTCGCGGTTCAGGTTAGCGCCCGCCGCATTAGTACGTAAATGGCCGCGCACACTGCCATCCGGGTTCATATTCGGCACTATGTAAAACACCGCTTTATTTAGCAGTGCCCGGGCGACACCATCATCTTCATCTAATAAGCGGTCGAGTAAGCCTTCAATAAACCACTCGGCCATGCTCTCGCCCGGGTGTTGGCGCGCCGTGATCCAAATTTTCTTTTTGCTGTCATCCGGCTCACCCACCACCAGTAACGACATATCGCGGCCATCCAGGGTTTCGCCTAAATCCACCAGCTGACAGTTGTAGTCGTTTTGCGCTTGTTGCAGCAAATCCTGATGACGCTCGTAGCTGTAAGGGGCAAAATAGGCAAAATACACTGACTCGGCTTCCGGGTAGTGGCTGATAGTCAGCTGTTTACCGTCATATTCGGTTTGTACGCGAAACCAGGTTTGCCGATCATAAGAGGCCACCGCCTGATAATCTTTCCAGCCATCGGGATAAGCAGAATCGCCCGCATTAACAATTTTAATGCTATGCAGCTCTGCGTGTTCGCTTATCAGTTTAAAATGAAACCATTGATAAAAATCAGAATTATTGTCTTTGCGAATGCTTAGCTGAATGTCGCTGGGATGCTCGGCTTTAATAATCTCGATATTGCCGCTGTCAAAGTTGGAGCTGATCTGCATGGATACCTCGAAGGCCTGGATGCATGGAGAGACGCGAAGATGACCAAGAATCGCAGCTCTGGCGCGCGGGTGAAACGCTGCAGGCGACAAACTGATATGAATTACCCCCACTCCCAGGC
>NZ_DAINOE010000126.1:1112-5151 GCF_036735525.1 Arsukibacterium sp.
GCTAGCATAGTGAGCCAATGCTCAACATTAAAACACGTTAAAGCCACCGGCATAAGCTGTAAAGCTCGGTTGCCGGGCTCGGTATTAGTTGCCAGGCTCGCTATCACGCACAAAGGCAATGTCAGCAAAGCCCATTTTGGTAAACGCCTGCTGGCGGAAATTTTTGATGGCAGCTTTGTCTTTGGCGGTCATCGCCACTTGTTGCTCCATCGCCAAAAACGCCGATAAATCTATGCCCTCGGCAGCAGCCACGGCTTCATACAGATCGCGAAACCTGTCATAACTAAAAGGGATTTGCCGGGCAACACCTTTAAAACGGTAACTCACAATACGTGCCATTACTGACTCCTGTTTCCGGTTATTTTCAAGGCCAGTTAGTCAACTAGCGCCTGCTGTTTTAACACAGGGGCACCGTACATTTGCTGCAACAAGCCCGCCGCCCCCTCTGGACATGCCGCTAAACGCTGCTGCCATTGCGTTTTAGCATCTGCACTGATGCTATCGTCAGGCTGCCCCGCCGCCAGATGGTTTATCGGATATAATTTGTAGTTACGCCAAATTTGCTCGTCAATCAGTGCCGCCAGGCTATCGGCGTCTTCTGGGATCTCAGTCAGCGGCTGACCAAAGGCGACATGCACCCGGCCCTTTTGCCCAACTATGCCTTTAATAATGGTATCGATGTCTTCAAACTCACCTTTTTGATAAGACCCCGATTGCTGCTTTTGCCACAGTTCGTTAATTTTGTCGGCATCACAGGGGTCAAATTCGTAGGAGATACACACCGGTACTATGTTAAGCCCCGCCATATAACTGGCAAAGTCTTCGCCGCGCTTTTTGCCTTCCATATAAAACATTTTTAAAATCGCCGGATCGGTTTCATCATTGCCATCTTTGGCGCGGCCTTCTTTTTGGGCGATCCAAATCGATTGCTGCTCGTCCAGTGAGTGGCGGATATAGGCCGACAGCTGCGAGAAGTTTTTCAGCATTTCACGTGGCCCTTTAGCACCACGCTTAACAATAAAGCTTTTATTTAGCTTCATCAGCTCAGTGGCACAGGCTTTGCGTAGCAGGTTGTCACCAATAGCAATTCTTACGGTATCAAAGCCCTGCTGATGCAAACACCAGTTTACCAGGGCTGGGTCCATAGCAATATCGCGATGGTTAGAGATAAACAAATAATGTTGTTTGGGGTTAAGTTTATCAACGCCACTCACCGTAACTTTTTGCGTGGTGCTTTTTATCATCCGCTCCATAAAGCCAGCAACCTGCAGCTGAACTTGCTGCACCCGCTTTAAGCGTGACCATTTCTTTTTCAGCCAAAACTTCACCAGCGGCGAGAGCAACCAGCCAAAGGCACCGGCCAGATGCGGAAAGCGATAATGCAGAATAGCATTAATAAATTCTTGATCATTAATCAACCGGGCAATCGCCGGCGCGACTTCGCCGTCGTGATAAGGGCGAATATCCGCAAATACATCAGGTTCTTGATTAGCCACTATGAGATAAACCACAAACAAAACAGATGGCATATTCTACCTGTTCAGCCAAATATAACCAGTAGTTGGGCAAGAACAAATGTTATGGCGCTGACAAGCTTACGCCCACGGCCGCAAACTGCTGAAAAAAGCTGCAGTCAACCATTTGTACATTGCTTTTCATACAGGAATCATTATGATACGCCCTACGTCGGTACGTAGCGCAGCTTGGTAGCGCACTTCGCTGGGGGTGAAGGGGTCGGAGGTTCGAATCCTCTCGTACCGACCATTAAATTCCCTACAAAAAAGCCGTTAAGTTAAGCTTAACGGCTTTTTTGTTGGCGTTTTTTGGCTATGGGCTTATTTGTTAGCGCATTTGTTGTTTTACCATTGGCTAAATAACTGATCCTAACTCTGATACACCCGCTGTAAGCCATGGCCACCTTCGGGAAAGGGTGCTGTATTGTCCATAAAGTGTTCAACCCAGTTTTAAAACATCGCATAACAACATCGTGTGTCCGATGTATAGGGGGACCATCACTATTGATCAAAAGCTTATGTGTCTGCTCTGACATGCCATTTTTCAGGTTTCCGGCTTGGATGAAATACCGCCAAAACCAGCACATATTTTTCCTCAACTCGATAAAGCACACCGTGAGGAAAAGTCTCCAGCGGCCAACGCCTGACAGAAAACTCCAGTTCTTGCATGGCAAGCGGCTGCTCAGAGATGAGTGCAGCGGCTGCCTCAATTGCAGCTTGAAACCTTCGAGCCAGCTCAGGATGAATAGAACGGTAACGCGATTTTTCCTGGCGAATATCTTCACGGGCAGACGCCAGGAACCGAACAGGCTTCAATCGTCATCCGCCCGTAAATCTGAAAAAACCTCGTCAGCAGAATAGGATTTCTCCTGTCCCTGAAGGTATGACTGATATCGTCGATTTGCCTCATTAACCCAGGCTTTTTCAACTTGGGCAGGGGCAGCCTTCGGGCGGGGTTCCAGACTGTCCAGAAGATGCAGAATCAGTTTTGCACGTTCTGAAACAGGAAGAGAAAGTGCTTCAGATTCAATCAGCTCAGTGGCAGGTAACATAAATACCCCAGTAACAAATTATCTACTTTATTAGTTTACACTCTGTCATGGACTTACACCACTACCTACTTGCGCTGAACAAGAAAAGGATAGGACAGGTATAGTGTGATGCTCCTCGAATTAAGCGTATTGTTGTGCCTGCCCAAGCCTAGGCTCTTAGGCTTTTTTGTTGGCGTTTTTTGGCTATGGGCTTATTTGTTAGCGCATTTGTTGTTTTACCTTGAGCTAGGTACACTGCGAGTTGTTACTGTTATAGCAAAAGGATTGTCTATGCGTGCGCTGCTTACTACGGTTTTACTTTTTTTCTGCTTTGCTAATGCAGCACTAGCTGAAACTCAGGCAGCATCCACCGCCAGTGTTGAAGTGTCATTACTTAACGAGGCTTTTGTTATAGCGGGTTTAAACCGTAGCAGACAAGTACGGCTTTACCTGCCCCCTTCTTATACCAGCTCAGATAAACGCTACCCGGTGCTTTATATGCACGATGGTCAAAACCTGTTTGATGACGCCACGGCCTTTGCCGGTGAGTGGGCAGTAGATGAAAGCCTGAATGCCCTGGCAGCACAAGGCCTGCTGGAGCTGATTGTCGTAGCGATAGACAATGGCGGCGAGCATAGGATCACGGAGCTTAATTTTATTGATCATCCGCGCTATGGCAAAGCCGAGGGGCAGGCGTATATTGAGTTTATTGCTCACAGTGTTAAACCCTACATCGATAAGCACTACCGCACTAAAGCCGATGCTAAACACACCGGCATTATGGGTAGCTCTTTAGGCGGGCTTATCAGCCATTACGCTATAGTAGAACTGACGCAGGTGTTTGGCGTCGCCGGCATGTTCTCCCCTTCTTACTGGATAACCGGCGAGCAAATCAGCTGGTTTGAACAACACAGCCCCGCAGCCGATGCCCGCTTGTACTTTTACCTCGGCGCTAAAGAAGGCGGCACTATGCTGCCGGATATGCAAAGGGTATATCAGGCCCTACTCGCTAAGGGCCATCCGCAACAGCTAACCCAGTTTCATATCAAAGACGATGCCGGGCACAATGAAGCCGCCTGGCGGGAGGAGTTTAAAGCGGCGGTGTTGTGGTTGTTTGGGGCAGATAGATAAATTAATTGAAAAAACAGAAATTGGGGGTCAATATTCTGTGAGACAGGTTATATGTCATCTCCATTTAGATGAAGCGTACCAGTGATGCTCAAACTGCTATGATAATTTTATCTTCCAAATTCAGTTTCTTTTTTGTTTTTTTTAATACATCTGAACCAAAGCACCACTTAAACTTTATGTCGCAAGGCGCTGGAGTTAATATTTTTTCTATTTACTTTTACCATTAGATCAAAAACAAAAACTCGAAACATTAAACCCCCTTTAATTGCTCGATTACACCGCGAACATTTAAATCAATTTTTCTGACGTTGGTATCGACATAAGTGGATGTCTTAGCACATTTACTAAAAGTCACGTACATAT
>NZ_DAINOE010000127.1:0-5100 GCF_036735525.1 Arsukibacterium sp.
AGTTTTAACGCCGAGTCGGCATTGTGGGCCATAAACACCTGCTCGATAGCAAAACCTTGTGCTGATGCTGCCTGGCAAAAACTCAGGGCACTGGCAAAGCTTTGACTGGCCAACGGGCTGGATGTCAGCAAAATACTAAAGCTTGGTTGCATGGTTTGTTCGCTTGCTCATAAAAAAATACCCCATCAACGACGGGGTATTTTAACTAAAGCAGGCGCTGGGGTATAGCGATTAATCATCACTACCCATAATGCCAAGAATGCTCAATAAGTGCACAAAAATATTAAAGATATTCAGATACAGGCCTACAGTAGCGCGGATATAGTTGGTTTCACCACCATGGATGATGCGGCTGGTATCAAACAAAATTAAACCAGACATAATCATAATGATTGCGGCACTGACGGCCAGGCTTAAGGCTGGAATGGCCAGAAAAATATTAGCGATAAAGGCAATAATGGCCACTATCAAACCCACCATTAAAAACCCGCCCATAAAAGAAAAGTCTTTGCGGGTAGTCAGCACATAAGCTGACAAGGTGAAGAAGATAACGGCTGTGCCACCTAGGGCTTGCATAATCAGCTCAGGACCATTAGCCAGGCCCGCGTAAGCATTAAGCATTGGGCCTAAGGATGCACCTAGGGCACCGGTAAAACCAAAGATCCAGAACAAGCCACTGGCTTTATCAGCCTGCTTGTTAACGATAAACAACATCACAAAACCGGCAATAAAGAAAGCCAGGGACATTCCGCGACCCATGCCCATTGCCATGGCTGTTACTGCTGCCACTGCACTAAAAGTTAAGGTTAAGCCTAATAAGAAGTAGGTGTTTTTCAATACTTTGTTTATTTCAACGCCGCTTTGCGCAGTGCTGAGGGCGCCGGTTTCTCTGTATGACATAGCTGTCTCCTTTTACCGAAGTTTATTATAAGGTTACTGACCTTATAATACGTGCTAAGTTCCATTGAGACCAGTCCCTCAGTCGATAAAAAAGCGCTTAATGGTTTTTTTTAGCCTTGCCACTTTATTTTAAGCCATAAACTGATTAGTATACGCAGCGCTGGAGGGATGGCAGAGCGGTTTAATGCACCGGTCTTGAAAACCGGCGTGGGTTAATAGCCCACCGAGAGTTCGAATCTCTCTCCCTCCGCCACTTTACCCTAAACCACCGCAAGGTGGTTTTTGTGTTTTTAAGCTACAGAAATAAAAAGGGCTGTAGCTGCGCAAATACTAAGCAAACGCGCTTAATTTGCAAAATAGCGCTTTACAAAGTGTAACGCAGTTCTTACTATGCGCTCCATATCGCGGAGGGATGGCAGAGCGGTTTAATGCACCGGTCTTGAAAACCGGCGTGGGTTAATAGCCCACCGAGAGTTCGAATCTCTCTCCCTCCGCCATTTCATGCGTAATTCATTTTCCTCATATCAATATCTCATTTTATTTTTTTTATTGGTTTCATATCGTTAACCTTTCTGGCACACTTAATGAGTAACTGCGATACCGCTAAGTTTTGCAGTGTCAGAAGTTAGCCAAATGGCCTACATTCGGCTATGCTATGACTGATAATTATTCTAATAACCAGTAATACGGAGAAGCCAGTTGATTAACGTGCTGTTAGTTGATGATCATGAGCTCGTACGAACTGGAATAGGTCGCATACTAAAGGATGAGCGCGGTATCAAGGTGATAGGCGAAGCTTGTTCTGGTGAAGAGGCCCTGCAGTTTTGCCGGCAACATGAACCCGATGTGGTACTGATGGACATGAATATGCCTGGCATGGGTGGCTTAACGGCGACCAAACGCATTTTGCACTATTGCCCGGATATTAAGATCCTTGCTTTATCAGTATCTTGCGAAGAACCTGTTCCCACTAAAGTCATGCAGCTGGGGGCATCAGGCTTTATTTCTAAGAACTCAGCGCCTCATGAGATGGTGGCTGCTGTGCGTAAGGTGTATACCGGCGCCCGGCATATTTCAGACGAAGTAGCACAAAAGATGGCGCTGGCTAAGGTATCGCAACAAAAAGAAAATCCTTTTGCCGAATTGTCTGACCGCGAACTGCAAATTATGCTGATGATTACCCAGGGTCAGAAGGTGACGGATATTGCCGACCAATTGAGTGTTAGTGCCAAAACGGTTAACTCTTATCGGTACCGGATGTTTGAAAAACTGGCCATCAGCGGTGATGTAGAGCTTACTCATTTGGCGCTGCGCCACGGTATGATTGATATTGCCAAAATTACCCCCTGATGCCCGTTAATGTCTGTGTTTGATGCTAAAGCTTTTCTGGCTAAGGTACCGTCGCAACCCGGCGTGTACCGGATGCTGGATAAACAACAGACGGTAGTTTATGTTGGCAAAGCAAAAGATCTGAAAAAACGCCTGGCCAGTTACTTTCGGCAACAGGTAGATAGTGTCAAAACGCAGGCACTGGTTGCACAAATTGCTGAGATTGAACTGACCATTACCCACAGCGAAACAGAAGCGCTGATCCTCGAAAATAATCTGATAAAGCAGTTTTTACCCAAATATAATGTGCTGCTGCGCGATGATAAATCTTACCCTTATATTTTTTTGAGCGGCCATAAGCATCCGCGCATTAGCTCGCATCGCGGGCCAAAAACCAAAGCCGGTCAGTATTTTGGCCCTTATCCTAATGCCAATGCGGTGTGGCAAAGTTTAAAAACCCTGCAGAAAATTTTTCCTATCCGCCAATGTGAAGATGGCTTTTACCGTGCCCGTACCCGGCCTTGTTTGCAGTATCAGCTAAAACTGTGTTCTGCGCCCTGTGTTGGTAAAATCAGTGATGACGACTATGCTGAGCAGGTGAGGTTGGCTACGCTTTTTTTGCAGGGTAAAAACCAATTGGTGCTGGATGATTTGGTTCAAAAAATGCTCATGGCCAGTGAGCAACTGGCGTTTGAAACTGCGGCCAGTTATCGCGATCAAATCAGTGCATTGCGTCAGGTTCAAGAGCAACAACATGTTAGCGGAGAGCAGGCAGAGCTGGATGTGATTGGCTTTAGCTTGGCAGGGCAAAGTGCGGTAGTACATTTGTTGTTGGTACGCGATCAAAAAATATTGGGCAGCAAAGCCTTTTCCCCCAAGGTGCCGGCCAATAGTCATCCTCAGGAAGTGTTGTCGGCCTTTGTCAGGCAGTTTTACTTAAGCGGTGTCGCTGGCCAGCTGATCCCAAAACACATTATTCTGCCGATGGCTCTTGAGGATGAGGTTGCTCTGAGTGCCGCTATCAGTGCGGTAGCCGGCTACAGTGTGCAATTATTGACACCCAAACGCGGTGAGCGGGCAAATTATCTGGCGTTGGCCCAAAAAAATGCCGAGCAGGCGCTGCTATCACGGCAGTCACTGGCACAAAAAATGGCACTGCGTTATCAGCGATTACAACAGCTGTTGGCGTTACCCGATGGTATTCATCGTATGGAATGCTTTGATATCAGCCACACCATGGGTCAGGATACCATTGCCTCTTGTGTGGTATTTGATGATAAAGGCCCCTATAAGGCGGAGTACCGCCGCTACAATGTCTCTGGTATTACCGGCGGAGATGACTACGCCGCTATGCAGTTTGCGCTGGATAAGCGCTATGGCCGGCTGGAAGATCAGGAAAAAATACCGGATGTCATTTTTATTGATGGGGGGCAGGGCCAGTTAAATACCGCCATTAGTGCTTTTGCCAACTGGCCGCACGCTAAACGACCATTGTTAGTTGGCGTGGCTAAAGGCACGAGCCGCAAACCCGGTTTGGAAACCTTAATTCTGGCTGATAGCGAGCGGCAGTGTCATTTAGCCGCCGATGATCCGGCGCTGCATCTTATTCAACATATTCGTGATGAGGCGCACCGTTTTGCGATAACAGGTCATCGTAGTAAACGCGGTAAAACCCTGCTTAAAAGCCCATTAGAGCAAATAAAGGGGATTGGCGATAAGCGTCGGCAGGCTCTGCTGCAATATTTTGGTGGCTTGCAGGGGGTGCTTAAAGCATCCGCGACTGAACTTGCGACTGTGCCGGGTATTTCACGGCTGCAAGCAGAAAAGATTTACCAAGCCTGTCATAACAAGTAGCATAGCAAGATTGATGTTGTGAGAACTGTTATATGTGGAATATTCCCAATCTGTTAACCTTGTTCCGGCTACTGCTTATCCCGGTGTTTATCGGCTGTTTTTATTCTGGTTGGGAGCATTACCGCTTCTGGGCGGCGCTGGTCTTTTGTTTAGCGGCCATTACCGATGCCCTGGATGGCTATCTGGCGCGCAAGCTCCAACAATCAACGCCCTTTGGTGCTTTTTTAGATCCTGTCGCCGACAAAGTGATGGTGGCAGTAGCGCTGGTGGTGTTAGCTATTCATGAACAATCACTGTGGTTTAGTATTCCGGCGATTATTATCATCAGCCGCGAAATTGCTATATCTGCGCTTCGGGAGTGGATGGCGGAAATAGGTAAAAGAGCTAACGTAGCCGTGTCTAACCTTGGTAAATACAAAACCATCGCGCAGATGCTGGCGCTCATTGGCTTAATCTGGCAGCCACAGTTTAGCTTACTGGCCTGGTTTACCCCTGTCGGTTACGCCATGTTATATCTGGCAACGGTATTAACCCTGTGGTCTATGTACGTTTATTTAAGCGCTGCCTGGCATGATTTGTCTCAGCAGTAGCGGCTGAGTCATTAAAAAGCCTAAGCGAGTTAAAATTTAAGCAGTCAGTCACAAAACTAAGATTTTGTTATTGACTGGCCTAATTAAAACAGTAGAATGCGACACGTGTTAAGGCAGATGGCCTTTAAACGGGTTAATGCAACGCGAGTATAGCTCAGCTGGTAGAGCGCGACCTTGCCAAGGTCGAGGTCACGAGTTCGAACCTCGTTACTCGCTCCAACATTACACTTAATGTTTGTTTGGATGTTTAAAGTGGCGGGTTGGCAGAGTGGCCATGCAGCGGATTGCAAATCCGTCCACCTCGGTTCGACTCCGGGACCCGCCTCCATTTTACCTTTATTAGCAAGGTTAAAGCTAAAACACAAGGTTGTCTGCCCGGGTGGTGAAATCGGTAGACACAAGGGATTTAAAATCCCTCGGGGGAAAC
>NZ_DAINOE010000128.1:0-5066 GCF_036735525.1 Arsukibacterium sp.
TTCAACACGATGCTTTGATTGAGTATCATGCCTTGTGTGGTCAGCTCGACAAAGCCGGTATCGTCTTCCTGTTGCCAGGCAAGAAGCTGCCGCTTACGATAGCTGAAATAGGTCGGGTCAATGCCTTGTTGTTTGGCAAATTCGGTTTGGGTTAAACCACTGTTTTTATGCTGGTCAAACAGTGCCAGCCATTGTTCGGTTGTTCTGCGGATCATGTGAAACCCTGTCTGGTAGTAGATTCAGACAGGCTATGCAGATTTAGCTAAGCCGGGAAGGTGGGGTTTGTGTTACGCACACTTTGCGAAGACTCGCTTGCCGTTAGGCACATGCAAACAATCAAAAAGGGGCGTTCAACTAAGTTGCCCGCCCCTTGATACATTACAATCAACTTTAATTAAAAACGCTGCTCTAGTTTGACGTAAAAGTAACGGCCATATGGGCGATGTAAACTGCCAAAGTAGCCACGTGACGCCAATGATGGACCTTCGTCAGTAAGATCTCTAACACCCACTCTTACTTTAGTGGCAAAATCTGAGTCAGAATTAAATTCGTATTGACCATAAAGATTGTAGGTTGTTCGGGCTTCAACTATCCAAGGTTCCCCTTCAGTACTTAAAAAACGTGTTTCTTTTACAGATCCAATATATTGCGCTGATACGCCAAACCGCCAATCATTAATACTCCAGCTGAGCGAGCTATTTGCCCGGGTTTTGGGATTACCATTTTGCTCAATTAAGTCCGTTGAGTCAGGCAGCGGGGTGAGAGCATTGATAATCCCTTGTTCACGAGCCTGATACAGTGCATCGACGATTGGGCCTGGCGCACGGCTAAATTCGGTTAAGGTACTTAAATTGAAAGAAAAATTAAATCTTCCCCAGTCTTGGGTTCTTTTCGACCAATCTACACCAATGTCATAGCCTTGCACCGTCTGCGGTAATAGATTGGCGAAGTTATCGGTCACGCCAAGCATGCGTCCGGCAGGGGCTAAACCCGTTCCTGCAAAGCGGGCAATGTCATCATCGGTAATATCAGCACGGTCAATATTTGACGTCTGCCCCCCTTGCACACGCTCGGCATAGTCGAGGATAGACAGGGTTCTTGAGGTGAGTAAACCAACAATTTTTTCCTGTTCAATTTTCCAACGATCAAAGGTCAGTGTCAGATCGCCCCATTGTTTCGATAAAAACGTAGGCTGAAAAATGATACCAACTGATTGGTTTGTGCTTTCTTCTGGTTGCAGCTCAGGGTTTCCAGAGATCCTGTAAGCAATATTACTGCTGGCGCATTGATCAATCGCTGTTATCCGGCCAGAGCGCAAGTCTGCTTCACAACGGTAGTAATCAGGAATGGTATTTGATCGCGTGTACTCCAGGGCGTTTGTTTGCTCCAGGTTAGGAGCCCGAAAACCCTCGGAATAGGATGCTCTTAATCTTACTCCATTAATAACATCCCAAGCGGCTGCAAATTTTGGTTTAGCAACAGAACCAAAATCTGAATAATTTTCGTAACGCCCCGCTACTTGTAAATCAAGGCTTTGCATCAAAGGGATGTTAAAATCTGTTGAGACGAGCGGTATCGCAAACTCGACAAAAGCGGCATACACATGGCGGCTGCCTTTGGTGTCTGGGTTTGCACTGACAGCACCAACATTCGTTGGACTGACAGCGCCGGTTACGCTATCTGTAAATACAAAAGTCCCGTCGACATTTTCATCCCGATCGTCTTGTTGTGTTTCGCGACGAAGCTCAGCGCCAAATGCCATACCCACATCACCCGCTGGCAGACTCCACAATTCTTGTGTGGTCATTTTAAAATCAGCCATGCTCAGCGTAGTCTTGGTCAGGCGTTTTAGATCCATGCTAATCGCGTCAATCGCCGCTTTTGAACTCGGGCTGCAATCACCACTACTGGTTGAATCGATACAACCACCTGAAAAAGGATTGTATGCATCAGGTGTGGATAAGGCTAACTGCTGCTGTAATTTTGTTCTGTTAATGTTGTTTGAGATGTCACTTGCCGTCGCCTCTGAATAAACCAGACCTGCTTCCCATGAAAAATCAGCGATATCACCACGTAGTCCGGCAACGAAACGCGTTTGTTCGTTATCCACATTGACTATCTGAGGGCCTGCATCTACAAAACGATAGCTGCCTAATCTTACTGGTAATCCTTCGACAGGCACGTTTACTAATCCGGGTAACCGATTTGGGTTCAGGCTGCCATCACTAAACTGAACCGGACCAAAGGGATTCCAGTAATTACTTGCCGGGATAGTCGTTACATTTGCCGCCAAATTGACAACTGGAGGCTGTATTGCCGTCGTTTTTGCACCGTAGTAACCTAATTCGGTAAAGGCTGTTATGTTATCAGTTAGGTCATAACGCCCCGTGATGTATACATTAGTTCTGGCTGTATCTGGTAATAATGAGCTGTCTACTCTGGTGTCATATCTTAAATCACGGTTTACACCATTATAGCTCACTGTACCACTGACTAAACATAGGCCATTGTTTAAATCAAAACCGTTACAGCCCATAGACTTGGGTTGAACATGAAATGAGCCTGCATTGGTTGTAAGTGCAATACCATCTACGCTGGGTCGTCTGGCCGCTGATGTCGCTGGGACAGCAAGGTTTGCCCATGGTGAGTTCGCTGCGCGATTATCAGGCACATTCGAGTTGGACCAGCCGGGGGTATTGGCAAAAAAACTACGTAAATCACCTGTTGCTGTGATAGGCAGCTCTGAGGCCATCATCATGTCGCGATTAAACGTGTTAAGGAACACTGAAATATTGCCTCGGTCAAAGTCTTTACCAACAGTCAGTGTAAAATCAAGATCATTCATTGATGTCCCTTCTGCGGTGCCATATTTCGCAGTTAGGGTTATGCCATCTAAGTCACTTTTCAGCACGGTATTTACCACACCCGCTACGGCATCTGAACCATAAATAGCAGCTGCACCATCAAGTAAAACCTCTATTTGTTGGATACCTGAGACAGGTAATGCATTTGAATTGACACTTTGAACCGGAACAGTACCTGAGTTTGAAGTGGCTTGGCTGGTCGGGTGTTGCACCATACGCCGACCATTTAGCAGTACAAGGGTGTTACCTAAGCCTAAAGAACGTAAATTTACAGAATTTGTATCACCTCGAGCGGTATTACTGGTTTGTGGGCCACTGGTTTCCTCAAACAATACGTCGCCCATCTGAGGAATAGAACGCATCAAATCATCACCTGTCACAACCCCCAAGGCATCCATGTGTCTTTCATCAATAACTTTTACATTGACTGCTTCAGCTAGTCTTGCATTGTTAATTCGACTGCCCACCACCGAAACCACCTCAACGTCTTTTTCTGACGCGTTGGCGTTTGCAGCATCTGTTGTGGTTTGTTCAACTGTCTGAGCCTGCCCATTTAAAGCAAATGCTAAGCAACTGCCAAGTATGGACAACTTAAAAACGCTTTGCCTAATATTCTGTTTATCCTGTTGATTTTTCATGTTTTTGCCCTTTTTAAAATTTTTTTTGTATGCTGAGGGTGGTGTTGTTTGTTATCTATTTAAGACCATGGGCACCCAAAAATACCCAACGGCAGTGACTAATAAAATGCCTATCATATTTAATGCAAACCCTGCTTTTATCATCTGAGAGATCGTTATATGACCTGAGGCAAAGATTATGGCGTTTGGAGGGGTTGCTACAGGCAGCATAAAAGCGCAACTGGCTGCTAGCGTTATTGGAATGGCCAGTACTAATGGATCGACGCCAATTTGCAGTGCAATAGCCGATGCAACAGGTAAAAAAGTCGCTGTTGTTGCCAGGTTACTGGTCATTTCAGTCATAAAAATAATGAGAGTGGTTGCGCCAAGCACCAGCAGTAGCAGACCTAACGTATGCAAACTAGCCAAGCTACTTCCAAGCCATTGCGCAAGACCACTACTAGAAAAAGCGGCAGCAAGACACAAACCTCCACCAAAAAGAATGAGAACATCCCAAGGTATGTCTCGTAAATCGTTCCAGACTAATAGACGCCTTTTGTCGTTGGTATTGCCATCATTTAAAATGAAAAGTGACATGGCGCCAATTAAAGCGATTGCCGTGTCAGATAGGGCAATAGCAGGCAGGTACTTTTGCACAAGCCCTTTTGTTATCCATGCAAATATCACCAGTAAAAATACTATAGCAACCCGCAATTCAGCACCGCTCATGACACCCAAATTCGCTCGATGCTGTTTAATTTGTACTATTACTTCTGGTGGAGTTGAAAAGCTGACAGGAAACAATACTTTAGTTGTTAAAAAATAAAATGCAGCAATAAAGGCAAATGTCAGTGGCAGGGTTGCTACCATCCATTCTGCAAAGCCTATAGTGATCTGATGTTCAGTGCTCAGATAAGCTATTAAAAAAGCGTTTGGCGGCGTGCCGACTATAGTTGATATCCCTCCAAATGTTGAGCCATAGGCAATGGCCAGCATAAGATTAAGCTTAAAGTGATTAAATTCTTTTGCTGATAATTGATTACTCAGTTCGGATAACCCTGCAGCAACGGATAGTGCCACGGGTAAAAGCATCAGTGTGGTAGAGGTATTAGAGATCCACATACTAAGAAAAGCACTGGCCACGGCAAAACTTAAAATGATAGCGCCCCCACTATGGTTGACTGCATTAAGTATGGTAAATGCTATTCGCAGATGTAATCCGCATTTTTGAATAGCCACTGAGAGAATAAAGCCACCGAGAAAAAGGAAAATAATCGGATTGCCATAGGTTGCACTGGCTTTATCCAGTGTCATGAGTTGTAGTAGTGGAAAAAGTATTAAGGGTATTAATGCGGTGGTGGCAACGGGAACTGCCTCTGTTGCCCACCAAATAGCCATCCAAATGGCAATTGCCGCTGTGTATACTCCAGCTTGAGGCAAGCCATCAAGTTGCAAGAACTGTATTAATAGCAACGCTGTTATTGGACCTGCGAGCAACCCAATATTCTGCGCCGGTAAATTGGACATGTAATTTAAACAACTACGGTAGAATGCACGGGTCATTTTGTCACCTCTTGGTTACCAA
>NZ_DAINOE010000129.1:0-4958 GCF_036735525.1 Arsukibacterium sp.
GCAGCAGCTATTCTGAATATGCCAAAGCCGGTATTGATTTAACTAAGTCGGTTGAAGTGGAAGCCAAGCCGATTTTAGTGCAGCCGCCACGGCAAAAGCCGTGGGAGCAAACCTACGTTAAGCTGCCGGCCTTTGAACAGGTAAGCGTTAACAAACCGCTGTATGCCCATGCCTCGCGTATTTTGCACCAGGAAACCAACCCCGGTTGCGCCCGCGCTATTATGCAGCGCCATGGCGATCGGCATATCTGGGTTAATCCGCCGGCGTTTCCGTTGTCGACAGAAGAAATGGATTTAGTGTTCGGTCTGCCGTATCAGCGGGTGCCGCACCCGGTGTATGGCAAAGATAAAATACCTGCTTATGAGATGATTAAAACCTCGGTGAATATTATGCGTGGCTGCTTTGGCGGTTGCTCGTTCTGCTCTATTACCGAGCATGAAGGGCGCATTATTCAAAGCCGCTCGAAAGAATCTATTATGCAGGAGATCAAGGATATTCGCGACAAAGTGCCCGGTTTTACCGGTGTTATCTCTGATCTTGGTGGCCCGACAGCCAATATGTACCGTTTAAATTGTAAAAACCCGAAAGCCGAGCAAACCTGTCGCCGCCCATCTTGCGTTTACCCGACGATTTGCGAGCATATGGATACCGATCAAAGCCCGACGGTAGAGCTGTACCGCGAGGCACGTAATTTACCTGGTATTAAAAAAGTATTGGTGGCCTCGGGTGTGCGCTACGATTTAGCGGTTGAAGATCCAAACTATGTGCGCGAGCTGGTGCAGCACCATGTTGGCGGCTATTTAAAAATAGCCCCTGAGCATACCGAGAACGGCCCCTTATCGAAGATGATGAAGCCGGGCATGGGCGCCTATGACAAATTTAAAGAAATGTTCGATCGCTTCAGTAAGGAAGCCGGCAAAGAGCAGTTTTTAATTCCGTATTTTATTGCCGCTCACCCGGGTACCACAGATTTGGATATGGTGAACTTAGCGTTGTGGCTCAAAGAGCGTGATTTTAAACTGGATCAGGTACAAAATTTTTACCCCAGCCCGATGGCCAATGCGACCACCATTTATCATACCGAAATGAACTCGCTGAAAAACATCAACAAAGCCAATACCGAAGTGGTAGCTGTGCCTAAAGGCGAGCGGCAGCGCCGTTTGCACAAAGCCATATTGCGCTATCACGACCCTAAAGGCTGGCCGCAAATTCGTGAAGCGCTGATTAACATGGGCTTAAAGCATTTAATTGGTCGCAGCAAAGGCTGTCTGGTACCAGAAGAGAGCAAGGACGAGCAGTTTAAAAAGCCCGGCAAAGTCGGTAAACCTGCCCTTAGCCGTCATACCGGCTTAAACCCGGCGGCACAGGCTATCGCTAAAACAGCTAAAAAACCTGTTAGCCAAAAAGCCGGTAACGCCAGCAGTAACACAGCCAGCTCTAACAAAGCCAACAGTAACAAAGCCAGCAGTCATAAAGCGGGCAGCAAAAATACTCAGCGAGGCAAAGCTTAATAGCGCGCAGATGCTCAGGTTTATCTGGGCATTACAACTCTTTACTGATAGCAGTTTAAGTGTTTAAGTACAAACTGCTATAGTTCATCAGTGATTAATTTTCACTGGCTATACTCAACCCATTTCTCCTGATAAACCCCTTTAACAAGGATAGGTTATGCCTGCTGTCGCCTCTGGTTTTCGCAATGCTTTACGCACGCTATTTGGCTCAATTAACTGGACGGCACCGCTGTGGCTAAGCCGTTTAACAACGCAGGCTAAACAGCAACCCGGCCGTTTTTGGCGGCTGGTGCTGCTGATATTGGTATTGTTGGCGGCCACAGTAGCCGGTTACTGTTACTACCAGCAATTGCCCAAACCCTTGCAAGTACAGGCCAAAGTGACAAACCCGCCGCTGGGCCATTATCAGGATGACGTAGAGCAGCCAACGCCCTTGCTGCTGCATTTTTATTATGATCTGCAACCGCAATCAGCAGCCGAAAGTGATACCGCGCACAGCAGTGCAATGCCAGAGCCGCAGCTATCTGCCGCCCGGCTGGATTTAATTGGTGAGGTATTAAGTGATGGCGCAAGCATCAGCCCGGCTGTGGCGGGTAAATGGCTATGGCAGGATGATAACACACTTAGCTTTACCCCGGAGCAAGCCTGGCCGGCCGGCCAGCGATACACCGTTCGGCTGGAAAAGCGTATTTTTAACCCGGACATTAAGCTGGCCCAACAACAATACCGCTTTGATACCCAGTCTTTAACGGTAGAGATTAACCAACTGCGATTTTATCAACATCCGGCTGAGCCTGGCCATCGCCAGGTGGTGGCGACGCTTAACTTTAGCCATCCGGTACAATTAGCCAGTGCTGAACAACAGTTAATTATGCAGATGCGCGAAGAGGGGGCAGATAGCCGGCAGAAGCCACAAGCCGTGCCTTTTAGCCTTAGTGCCGACAAAAGCGGTCGGGTGCTGTATCTGCAGTCAGAAAACATAGTGTTACCGGCGCAGGAGCAATATTTAACCGTACAGCTCAATGCCGGGGTCACAGCGCTGATAGGCGAGGGTAAAACGCAAGACGCTGCCCGCGCGCAGTTATTGGTGCCAGATAGTGGCAGCTTTTTAAAAGTGAGCGAACTGCATAGCGAAATTATTCGCAACACCGAGCTTGAGCCTGAACAAATGCTGCTATTGAGTTTTACCGACAGGCTTAATCGCACGGAGTTACAGCAAAAATTAAAGCTGTATCTGTTGCCAAAACACCCCAGGCGCAACTCGAATTATTGGGCTCCGGGCGAAGTCAACAGCGCTGTATTACAACAAGCCACTGCGTTGAACGTTGAGTTAATGCCTACCGCTTTAGCGCACGATGACGCCTTTAGTATCAAGCTGGATTTGCCGCCTGGCCAGAGTATCTTTGTCAGCGTGCCGGCGGGGTTGCAATCGCTAAGTGATTTTCAGCTGGCCAATGAGTATCGTGCTGTCATTCAGGCGCCTGACTATCCGAAAGAGGCAAAAATTGTTGGTGAAGGGGCCGTGCTCACCTTAAGCGGCGAGCAAAAGCTGCAGTTGTTAAGTCGTGGCGTCAAAGGTGTGCGGGTTAAATTGCATAAACTGTTGCCTGAGCAACTAAACCATTTAATCACCCAGACCGGCGGTGATATCAGCCAGCCGTATTTTCATAACTACAACTTTGATGAGAGCCATATCACCAGTTTGCAGCAGCACACCTACACCCTAAATAAAGTGGCGGCTAAGCAGGCCAGTTATCAGGCGCTGTCTTTAACCCCTTATTTAAAGCAAGCGGGGATGGGTTTATTTTTTATTGAATTAAGTGAGTTTGACCCGGCGCGGCCAGAGCGTGAAGGGCAGCAACTGGATAAGCGCCTGGTGCTGGTCACCGATTTGGGCTTACTGGTAAAACACAATGCCGATAGCAGTCAGCAGTTGTTTGTGTTGTCACTCTCTGATGGCAAGCCGGTTGCCGGCGCTGAGGTGGCCTTGCTGGGGCGCAATGGCGTGCCATTGTTTGAAGGTATAACTAATGCCGAGGGTAGCGTCAGCTTTGCCAAAACAGAGCAGTTCCGGCGTGAGCGTCAACCTGTGGTATACCGGGTAAATCGCAGCCGTGCTGGCGTAGTAGATACCAGCTTTATCCCGTTTGAACGCTGGAGTCGCCAGCTGGATTATTCAAAATTTAACACCAGTGGTCAGTATCGTAGTGACGAGCAGGCGAAAAATTTAACAGCCTATATGTTTAGTGACAGAGGCATTTACCGGCCAGGTGAGCAGGTGCAACTGGCCGCCATTATTCGTCAGGCAAATTTAACTGCTGCCGCCAGCGGTTTGCCGTTAAGGATACAAGTGCAGGGGCCTCGAGGCATCACCTTCTGGCAGCAAAACTTTAATTTAAGCGGGCGCGGCCTGCATCAATTTAGCCTGGACACTCAGGTGTACAGTGATACAGGGAACTACCATGCCAATGTCAGTCTGCTTGATAGCAAAGGCAATTCGCAGCGTCATTTAGGCTCGGTGAGCTTTGCGGTAGAAGAATTTCAACCCGACACCATGAAAATCAGCAGTCAGTTTAAGCAGCTGGCTGCTGCTGTTAAGTCTGCGGGGTGGTTACATCCAGAAGATTTAGCGGTGCAGGTGCAACTGGATAATCTGTTTGGCACGCCGGCACAGCAGCGCAGAGTAACCGCCAGGCTGGAGCTGATACCACGCAGTTTTAGTTTTAGTGAGTATCCGGATTATCAGGTATTAAGCCCGCAGCATGCCACAGTGCGCGCCGAGCGGGTGCAGCAAAACCTTGACGAGCAGCAAACCGATATCGACGGCAAAGTTGAGTTTGCTCTGGGTCTGGCACAATATCAGGCCGGCACCTATCAGTTGATTGTTACTACCGAAGGCTTTGACGCCGGCGGTGGCCGCAGTGTGCAGCACCGGCTAAGCACACTGTTATCGCCGTTATCACAATTAGTGGCGGTGAAAGCCGATGGCGAGCTGGGCTATTTGCGCCGTCAGCAAGCACGCAATGTACATTTTATTGCGATGGACAATAGCCTGAGCCAGATAGCGCTTGACGATGTGAAGTTGCAATTAATTGAAAAACGGCCTATTACCAGTCTGGTTAAACAAGACGATGGCACTTATCAGTATCAGAGCATAGTGCAGGAAATCATACTCAGTGACAGCGCTTTTAGTATTGAGCAGTCTGGTACAGACTATAGCTTACCCACAGAAACCCCGGGTGACTTTGAGCTTAAGCTCAGTGACAGCAGCGGCACTGTGCTGGGCAATGTGGCTTTTTCGGTGGTGGGAGCAGGCAACATCAGTGCCATGCTGGAAAAGAATGCTGCCTTAACCGTTAAGCTGGATAAAACCGATTACAACGCTGGTGACTGGATAGAGCTGAATATTACGGCACCCTATACCGGTAGCGGCCTGATCAGTATTGA
>NZ_DAINOE010000130.1:0-4956 GCF_036735525.1 Arsukibacterium sp.
CAATAAACTGGTTATTACAAGCCGGTTTCAAGCAACTTTATTTTTTGGGCGTAGATTTGGGCTATGTTGATGTTAATAACCATCACTCACGCCTATCAGGCTATTATAACAAGGATGGCAAACAGGCCTACGATTATGGCAAAGTGCATGGAGATAATATCAGGGTATCCGGTAATTTCCGCCCATCAGTGCACACGAAAATTGAATTTGACGTTTCTCGCCGGGTAATTGAACAAACACTGAAAGCTTTTGCTGGCCAAGCGGAAGTGTATAACTGCAGTGACG
The DNA here is from genome assembly GCF_036735525.1 of Arsukibacterium sp. Lineage (NCBI taxonomy): Bacteria > Pseudomonadati > Pseudomonadota > Gammaproteobacteria > Chromatiales > Chromatiaceae > Arsukibacterium > Arsukibacterium sp. The sequence goes on from NZ_DAINOE010000130.1 coordinate 286, forward strand.
GTGCATTTGTTCAGGGTGCGGTACCACTTCTGCCGATGCAAATTTTAACTTTTACCCCTGGTGGCAGCTTATCTGGAATGTTAGATGACTTTTTGCAGCATAGTTGCCTCTTGGTAGATATAGCAAGTCAGGCTAGCGGCTTTAAGCAAATGTATCGCCCTGATGCGTTAAATCAAACCATCGACAAATGGTGTAAGTTGCTTCAACAGCCCGTTATAGATTATGACAGTGCAAAGACATGTATTGATCAGCAATGGGTGCTGTTTAAACAGCAATCTGCAATACCTGGCAGCATCGTATTTTATCTGCTTTATGGAAGTACTAGCTATTTTTTAAGTTTAATGACCAAACTGTCTCCTAGCCTGTCTCAAGATTATTCCGAGCTTAACGAACAAGCCTTACAGCAATTTAATATCGTAATATCGGTTTGGCAGCAGTATTTAATAAAGATAGCAGAAGATTTTTCGGCGGAGCCGCTCAAAGTCGATCTTACAAGTTAAATAAGCACTTATAACATAAAGTTACCTTGTGTTGGTGCCGATATGAATTCAAATAGTGCAGGCAGGTGTTATGAAAACAATTATTACCTATGGTACTTTTGACTTGTTTCATATTGGACATGTTAATTTGTTGCGCCGTGCGCGTGATTTAGGTGACCGTTTAATTGTTGGTGTGTCGACAGACGAATTTAATCTGGTTGAAAAAAGCAAAACGACCATAGTGCCTTATGAGCACAGGGTTAAAGTGTTGGAAAGCTGTCGTTATGTCGACTTGGTGATCCCTGAGTGTAGCTGGCAGCAAAAAGTTGAAGATATTCAAAAGTATAGTGTTAATACCTTTGTCATGGGCAATGACTGGCAAGGTAAGTTTGACGAACTGAAGTCTCAGTGTAGTGTTGTTTATCTAGAGCGTACCCGCGATATATCTTCTACTTCTATAAAGCAGGCCATGGCGGTACTACTGCAGTTGAATAGAGAGTTGCAGTAGTGCCTGCTATTACCGCGTTGATGACAACCTATAATAGTGCCGCCCACGTTTGTGAAACGGTAAATAGCATTTTAGCGCAAAGCTTTGCTGATTTTGTGTTTCTGATTGTCGATGATGGTTCAACGGATGGTACGGTAGCCTTACTCAAACAATATACCGATAAACGGCTATGCCTGATTGAGAACAGCGAGAATAAAGGGGTTGGTCAGCGTTTAAGTGAAGCCTTATTGCTCGTGAATACTCCGTACCTTGCCAAGGTTGATTCTGATGATATAAGTCATCCTCAACGGTTTGAAAAACAGCTGAATTTTCTTAAAGCGCATCCTCAACTTGATATTATCAAATCCTATTTTAGTTACTTTGCTGACAATGACGACGTGGCGCAATCTGAGCGTTTTCATCAATTCAAAACAGTGAAAGAAAAGGAACACAATGCTATTGATTCTGTTGAGGCAATACGTAGATGTTTGCCAAGATGGAATTGTGTTATGCATACCACCTATTTTGCAAAATCGTTTGTGATTAAGCGGTTAGGATACACCCATGACCGGATCGGCGAAGACTACAGTTTATTTTACCGCGCACTAGAAAATGGTTACCTAATTGGCTGTATTCCTGAATATTTAACTGAAATGCGCGTAAGTCACTTTTCGGCAACGACACAAGTGGGGGCTGCTACGCATTTTGTTGAAACCCTTGTACACCTTAAAACGACGCGGCTGAAGGCGTTGGCGTTGGCACATGATGGTTTGTGGATCTACGGTACTGGTGCTTTGGGGCAGGCGACTTGTCATCTTTTAAAAGCCAGCGGCTATTCGGTTAAGGGATTTTTGGACAAAGAAGCTAAAGCTGATATTGTGATTCAGGGGCAGCAGTGTCCTGTACTGACGTTATCACCAGACATACATAGAGGCATTGTGATTGCTGCACAGCCGGTGCGTACCATACTTTGCAACACCTTACTGGATGCCGGCTTGGTGGAATGGGAAGATTTTATGGTGATCGCTTAGACATCATCTGTTTACCTCGTTGTAGGCTGGCCCAGACTTTTTCTCCCCCATAAATAACGTCATAGCCTGCGAATGTTGAATAGCGGAATTGACTGTCACAGGTGGTAATAAAAAATTCAACTGAGCCGACAGGTTTTTGGTGTAGCTGACTAATTTCATGCCGTATGGTGTCTTCAGTGCACTTAATGACGGTGCTACTAACCGGTAGGATTAGGTGAGGGATCAATGTGGTTGTGCCTTCACCTAAATAGTGGATACTCACTTTGCCCGCGCCTTTTATTCGAATGGCGAACTTTATCTGCGTGGTATTTTCGGGGATGCTGTCCTCGATCGCTTTATTGGGGCTAAACAATGAGCGGCGCAACAGGGTCTGATGTTCATCCACATACCAGACGTCTAACAACGTGTTGTCTAATCCAACCGTCTTAAACATCAATTTGAGCTTTTCTGGGTTGGTAAGGGTATTTACGTCAATCAGCTGACGACTATTCAAATAAATATGAGCGTTTGGTTCCAACGTAGAATCTATGTGCAACCTTTGATAATGCTTATCGTAATCTAAGGTAATGGCATCTGATGCGGTTGTTACAGATCCTAGCCAGTCACCCCAGTTTGCGCCAAAATGTTGCTCAACGATGCTGGGAAGCTGATCATATTCCGCTGCAATGGCATCAAGCAGTTGCGGCATTGGTGCCATCATTGGCTGATCTGTTGTGGTTATATTAGCGTTTGCAGGGTTGTCGGTGCTGTCCTGACAAAAGTTAAATATATCAACCGCGATGCATGTTAGCTTGGCTTTTGGCGCTAAAAAATGCTGTGCAGGGAAGAGTGTGCAGTCCTCTTGGTAGTGATCTACTTCTTGGTACTCTTTTCCCCTAGAGATGTGATAATCATTTTCATTGGCTTTGAGAAATCGTGTTGATTTAGTAAGGATTGCTGTTGGGAATATCGCTGAGTGCATGATTAAATCGCTGAGGTAATACTCGGCGTAATAATGTTGCTCACTAAAAAAACAACAAAAATCATAGTTCACATAGTCCGCTTGATTAGCGTGCTCCAACCAACACAATTCTCTCGCTGGGTAACGCTGCAGGTTGAACATCTGTGTCACACGGGCTTTACCTAAAGCCGTCTCTGCTCGTCCTACTACCAATACTGAAGGAAGCTGAGCTGTTACTGCATTACCGCATACTAACTGCGTGACTTTATCGCAGATAACAGAACTCGAATAATGTTGCCAGACATAACGAAGCAAGCGAAGTTTGATTTTTTTTTGTTCGATGTCTTTAGAAATAGCGGTTGCTACCATGACCGGATCTTCATATGTCATCATTTGCAATTCACGACCAAACAACAAGCGTAATGCTCTTGAATAATTGCTAACGACCAAAGTGTTGCAAGCGATAAGCTCTACTATTCGTCTGGCAAACATGGTTTGGCCTGCGACCGCGCTATTCAGCGTTAATGCAGTTTGATAACCTTTATATGCGATATCAATTTGGGAAAAAGGCAGTGCACCTTTGATATGAGGATGGTATTTTTTTGGAAAAATATTATTAGGATCTTCAGTCCCAGCGCATCTGTCATATATGGTGATTGGAAGTCGCTGCTTTTGATACTCTGTTACTATCAATTCAAAATCCTTGCAACGAGTAACATACTTGGCATAGTAAGAACCAGCAAAACATAATCCAGGTAAGCGTGTTGTGCTCTGCAGTGGATGATGTTGCCTGAAGTTTGCGGCAAAGGGTAGCCAGTATACTCGATGATGTCCTAGAATCTGCTTGTAGCGGGGGATACAGTCTAGTTCAGTAGTAAACACATAATCAAACTGCTGTGCGATGGGCGCTCGGAAAGCGAAATCGTCAAAGTGTACCGGATCTTCTTTATTCCAAAATACGGTTGGGATCTGTTGTTGATGACAATAATGGACAATAGCACTGAGCTCTGGAGGATGGTTAAAAATTTTATTTTTCCAGCTCTCAGCTATACCCTTCCAAGCCGACTCGACAAATAAAAAATTCGGATTAAATTCATCTATTTGAGAAGCATAATTCTCTGGCGTCAAGTGGCAAAGTTGCCAGTTATCCTGCAAACTAGCTACGCTGAATTCATCTAGAATGCAGGCAACTTTCGTAGAGGGCGAGCTGTACTTTGGCATGCTTGGTAATTCTCACTAAATTAAAGTAAGCCACGTTGATTCAGGAGGCTGGTTTATTGCTACACACACTTTTAGGCTATGGCATTTAAATTGCTACGTAATTTAACTAATGTCAACGCTAAATATTACTGGGTTAAAGCATGGTAGTATGTTGACTTAAACTAAAAACCGTCGCTTACTCAATTAGATATAAATAGGTTGACTAAGATAATGACAAATAACATCGCACTGACTAAACGTTGTATTTTTTGGCCATGTAAATTGCATAAGTGGAATCGCTAATGAAAGCAATCATTCTTGCCGGCGGATTGGGAACCAGATTCAGTGAGGAATCTCATCTCAGGCCCAAGCCGATGATAGAAATCGGCGGTAAACCCATACTGTGGCATATCATGAAAATCTATTCTGCGCATGGCATTAATGATTTCATCATCTGTCTTGGTTATAAGGGATACATCATCAAAGAATACTTTGCCAATTACTTTTTGCATATGTCTGATGTCACTTTTGATA
>NZ_DAINOE010000131.1:0-4878 GCF_036735525.1 Arsukibacterium sp.
ACAGCAGCAGAAATACCCACTACCGTTAAGGTTGTTACAGTAAAACCACCAATAGAAGCCACAGTACTGCTCGCTTGAGCAGTTGGTGCAGTTTGTGCATTAACACCGGCAGACAATGCCAGAGCCATGGCCGCAATAACTAATTTTTTCATACATTCCCTCAAAGTAAATAAAATATCCAATTAGGCGTAAGCATAAACTAAAGCCCCGACTTACTCAACCTAAAAATTAACCAAAAGCCCATTTTATAAGGCCCGCTAGCCTGGCAAGCCGCCTTAGGCACCAACGACCTTATGATCTTTCAACTGAGCCGCCACAGCATCAGATACTGCAACTGATGTTATTGACGCTGATACGGCTGCCCCCCCAGCTTCTACTGTTTTCGTCCGCAGTGGCACCGGCGGCACCGCCAGTGCCGGGTTAGCCTGCACATCACAGGCCGCCCGCACCACTAAGTCACTGGTGGCGCAGCTATAATTAAACTCTGTTGGCGCCGAGCGGATCAGCTCTATAATCTGCTCTACGGCAAAATCATCGCAGGCAATGTCCAGCTGCTGTAATAATTGCTGCATATCATGCCAGCTTAAGCAGGCTTCATCGGCGGCCATAATACGGCTGTGTTGTGTTTTTCGCACATTATCGCCAATCAACAGCTCTTCATACAACTTTTCACCCGGGCGCAGGCCGCTGAATTTCAGCTCAATATCACCATTTGGGTGTACCGCATCTTTCACTTCCAGCCCCATCAGGTGGATCATACGGCGGGCTAAATCGGCTATTTTTACCGGCTCCCCCATATCCAGTACAAACACATCACCGCCCTTACCCATGGCGCCAGCCTGGATCACCAGCTGCGCGGCTTCGGGTATGGTCATAAAATAGCGAATAATATCTTTGTGCGTTACGGTTACCGGGCCACCCTTGCGAATTTGTTCACGAAACAGCGGCACCACAGAGCCAGACGAGCCCAACACATTACCAAAACGCACCATACAAAAACGGGTGTGATGGCTGCGCTGCGCTAAAGCCTGCAGCACCAGTTCAGCCAGGCGTTTTGAGGCGCCCATTACATTGGTCGGCCGCACTGCTTTGTCGGTAGAAATCAGTACAAAGGTTTCGACATTAGCCTTGATGGCTGCTTCAGCCGTGTACCAGGTACCAAATACATTATTGCGCACGCCCTCAACCACATTATACTCTACCAGGGGTACATGCTTATAAGCGGCTGCATGGTACACGGTTTGCACCGCAAAGGCCTGCATTACACTTTGTAGCCGGGTTTGCCGCTGCACAGTACCCATAACCGGTACAAGCTCAATCTCTAATTTGTCTCTTTGGATAAGCTCGGCCAACTCCTGCTCTATCGCATAAAGGCCATATTCCGACAACTCAAACAACACCAGGGTTTTGGGCTCATATTTAATTATTTGCCGGCATAATTCCGAGCCAATAGAACCGCCCGCCCCTGTTACCATAACAACCTTGTGACGGATATTGGCATGCATCAGCTTTAAATTGGGAGCTACCGCATCACGGCCCAGTAAGTCTTCAATTTTTACGTCCTGCAACTCGTCAATACGCATACTGCCATCAACAATATCGCTCATACCCGGTATTGTTTGTACCGGTATAGGCAACTCTTCCAGTGCATCTAACACTTCACGCCGGCGTGAACGGCTGGCCGAGGGCAAGGCCAGTAAAATACGGCCGACATTTTTAAGCTTTAATAAGCTAGTGATCTGAGATGGGCTGCCTACCGGAATGCCCAAAATGGTAGAGCGATGCAAAGTAGTATCATCGTCAATAAACATCACCGGATGATACTGCTCACCATTCAATAATGCCTGGGCTAGCTGACGGCCAGACGAACCGGCACCATAAATCAATACCCGTTCTTTATGGCCATTATTACGCTGTATTAAAAACATTCGGGCCAGTAAACGCACACCGCCCGAGGTCACCAGTGCCAACAGAGCATAAACAAAAATCAGGTTACCTTTGTCATGCACACCTAAAAAGGCAAACAATAAGGCTAATACAAAGGCACTGCTTACAATGCCGCTAAGTACCGCCCCCAATGCATGCTGGCCAATATAGCGGATCACCGCGCGATACAAACCCAGCTTGGTAAAAATAAACAGGGTAATGGGCAGGGTTACCGCAAATGATATGGCCACTTCTGGCACATTGGCATTATTACCATTTTGGGTTAACAGGTAAGCGGCCATCAGTGAAGTAACTAAAAACACACTATCAGCGCATACTGAAATAATCCGTTTTACCGAGCGCGGTAAGCCAAGCAACATGGCCAGCATTTATCTCTCCAACAAAGCAAATTTAACTACAGGCATTAACACTAAATGCTAAAACGCAAATTATAGCAGCATTTAGCGCTTGCCACCCAGCATTAACGTCATGCCAGGTGATAAAAATTAACTACATAAGGAACAACTTATGCTGTTTTATTAACTAACAAACGCAACCAGGCGTTAAAATCCGGACCTAAGCTGGCATCACGTAAGCCATATTCCACAAAGGCCTGCATATACCCTAATTTATTGCCGCAGTCATGGCTGCGACCAATAATATGGTAAGCATTCACCGGCTGCTGCTGCATTAACAAGGCAATGGCATCGGTTAACTGCACTTCGTCACCCGCGCCCATAGGCGTTCTTTGTAAGCAAGGCCAAATATGCTCAGAAAATACATAACGGCCCACCACCGCTAAATTAGACGGTGCATCTGCCACAGCCGGTTTCTCGATAATACCCGTCATTTTTACTGACTCGGCCGCGGCCAGGTTATGCCCTTCAACATCCACCACACCATAGTTACTGACATTATGCATCGGCACCGGCTCCACCATAACCTGGCTAACGGCCGACGCATCAAAAATGGCTAGCATTTGTGCCAGGCTTTGCTTAGTGAGATCGCTGTCATAACTGTCTATCAGCACATCTGGCAGTAACACCGCAAAAGGCGCATGACCAATTAACGGTAATGCACATAACACTGCATGGCCTAAACCTTTGGCCTGTCCTTGTCGCACATGCATAATAGTGACATCTTTAGGGCAAATGGCTTGTACTTCATCTAATAACTGGCGCTTCACGCGTTTTTCCAGCATAGATTCCAGCTCGAAACTCTTATCAAAATGGTTTTCAATAGAGTTTTTTGACGAATGGGTTACCAGCACAATTTCTTTAATACCAGCGGCGATACACTCCTGTACCACATACTGAATTAACGGCTTATCCACTACCGGCAGCATTTCTTTAGGTATGGCTTTGGTCGCCGGCAACATACGCGTGCCCAACCCCGCCACCGGAATCACCGCCTTGCGTACTGTATTTTTTTTCATGGTCTTCCTTATTTTTCAAAAGTGACTCGCAGCTGCGAATCCTCTCCATTTAATCACTCCCAAACAAATCCCGGGTATAGACTTTATCTGTCACATCACTGAGTACGTCACTTTGCCGGTTGGCCACAATAACATCGGATATCGCTTTAAACTCCGCCAAATCACGAATCACCCGGCTGTGATAAAAGTCATCCTGCTTCAGCTCTGGCTCAAACACCACTACCTCAATGCCTTTAGCTTTAATGCGCTTCATAATCCCCTGAATCGCCGATGCCCGAAAATTATCAGAGCCGCTTTTCATTACCAGCCGGTACACGCCCACTATTTTGGGCTTACGCTTAATAATGGCTTCAGCGATAAAGTCTTTGCGGGTGCGATTGGCCTCTACGATGGCCTGAATAATGTTATTCGGCACATCTTTGTAATTGGCCAGTAACTGCTTGGTATCTTTGGGCAGGCAGTAGCCGCCATAGCCAAAGCTGGGGTTGTTGTAATGGTTGCCAATGCGCGGGTCTAAGCCGACACCTTCAATAATTTGCCGGGAATTTAAGCCATGGCTTTCAGCATAACTGTCCAGCTCATTAAAATAGGCTACGCGCAGTGCCAGGTAAGTATTACTAAATAACTTTATGGCTTCAGCTTCTGTACTATCGGTAAACAGCACAGGTACGCCCTGCTTAATGGCACCTTGTTGTAACAACGCAGCAAACTGCTCTGCTCGCGGGCTTTGCTCACCAACGATAATGCGGCTGGGGTATAGGTTGTCGTATAAGGCACGGCCTTCGCGCAAAAACTCCGGCGAGAAGATCAGGTTATCGCTGCCAAATTTTTCGCGGGCGCTTTGGGTGTAGCCCACCGGCACCGTCGATTTAATTACCATCACTGCCCTGGGGTTAATGGCTATCACCTCTTTGATTACCGACTCCACACTTTGCGTATTAAAGTAGTTGGTTTCAGGGTCATAATCGGTAGGCGTGGCAATAATCACATAGTCTGCATTGGCATAAGCTTGTTGCTTATCCAGAGTTGCGGTGAAATCGAGCGCTTTATTCGCTAAAAAATCACTAATTTCTTTATCTTCAATTGGTGATTGCTTGTTATTTAACAGCGCCACTTTTTCCGGCAGTATATCCACTGCTACCACAACACTATGCTGAGCTAACAACATGGCATTAGATAATCCGACGTAGCCGGTGCCGGCAATGGCAATTTTTATTTTTTCCTGTGAACTAATACTCATTGTACCCTCTTCGCTATCATCTGAAATCACCCGGCCTTGAGTTTTCAAAGTAGTTATCAACTTACAGAACTAGAAAACCCTATTATCTCGGAATTCCTTATTAACAATATTACAGACATGGGATCTAACCGAATGTTCAAAATATCACCAATGACGATGCTTAAATAAATTAAAACATGCTACAAAAACAATATTAGCCCCAAGAAAAAATTTGGCACTTTTCAAACATCATTAAATAATTTCTTAACGTCTTTAATAAATGCTTTTTTATCAAAAT
>NZ_DAINOE010000132.1:0-4840 GCF_036735525.1 Arsukibacterium sp.
CAGGTAGTCGTTAAAGCCATAAGAATCAAAGCTCTTATTCTCACCACCTAATACATATTTGCCATCTTTGTAAAACTCAGTGGCCGCACAGTCCAGTGCCAGCGTGATGTCTTTGTCCATCTGATAGCCGGCCGCTTTTACTGCTTCAACGATCACCGTTAAGGCTTCTTCATTCGATTTTAAATCTGGAGCAAAACCACCTTCATCACCGACAGCGGTGTTCAGGCCACGCTTTTGCAATTCTTTTTTCAGGCTGTGGAAAATCTCTGCACCCATGCGCAGGGCTTCAGCAAAGGTTTTGGCGCCAACCGGCTGTACCATAAACTCCTGAATATCTACGTTGTTATCTGCATGCTCGCCACCATTGATGATGTTCATCATCGGCACTGGCATAGAATACTGGCCAGGGGTGCAGTTTAAATCAGCAATATGCTGATACAGCGGGATCTTTTTATCTGCAGCGGCAGCGCGGGCAACCGCTAAGGATACGGCCAGTATGGCATTGGCACCCAGAGCGCTTTTAGTCTCAGTGCCGTCTAAGTCGATCATGATCTGATCTATTTCTGCCTGGTTATAGGCATTTTTGCCTTTCAGTGCCGCCTGTATGGCGCCATCAATATTGGCAACGGCTTTGGTTACGCCTTTACCTAAGTAACGGCCTTTGTCACCGTCGCGCAGCTCTAAGGCTTCACGCGAACCGGTAGAGGCACCAGATGGCGCACAACCACGGCCCATGGCACCGCTGGCTAAATACACATCGGCTTCTACTGTTGGGTTGCCGCGTGAATCCATAATTTCGCGGGCGATAATTTTTACTATCTCAGACATGCGTTAAATCCCCTGTGCTAAATCAAAAAAGCCGCGCAAAAAGCCCGGCTTACTATTGTTATACGCGCTGCTGTTTTTGCGCTTGAAAGGCGGCACCGACAAAAGCCTGAAACAGCGGATGACCATCACGTGGTGTCGAATTAAACTCCGGATGGAACTGCCCCGCCACAAAAAATGGGTGCGACGGTATTTCAATCATTTCCACCAGTTGATTATCGGCTGATAAGCCCGACACCACTAAGCCCGCCTCTTCTAATTGTGGCCGTAAGTGGTTATTCACTTCGTAGCGGTGACGATGCCGCTCCTGTATCACCGCTTTACCATAAATGTCACGGGCTTTGGTATTGGCAATCAGATTACAGTTTTGGCTGCCCAGGCGCATGGTGCCACCCAGATCTGAACTGTCATTACGTACTTCCACTGAGCCATCGGCATCACGCCATTCGGTAATCAATCCTACCACCGGATAAGGGGTGGCTTTGTTAAATTCGGTAGAATGCGCCCCCGCCATACCGGCGACATTACGGGCATATTCAATTAACGCCACCTGCATACCCAAGCAAATACCTAAATACGGTATGCGTTGCTCACGGGCATATTGCGCAGCCAAAATTTTGCCTTCAATACCACGCTCACCAAAGCCGCCAGGGACTAAAATACCATCCAGCCCGGCTAACACGCCGACGCCTTTGCTTTCAACATCTTGTGAATCAATATATTTAATATGTACGCTCACCCGGTTTTTCAGACCGGCATGGCCCAGGGCTTCGTTCACCGACTTATAGGCATCAGGCAGCTCAACATATTTACCGACCATACCAATGGTAATCTCGCCGGTTGGGTTAGACTCCTGATACAACACCTGCTCCCACTCTGCCAAATCGGCAGCCGGCGCATCCAGGTGAAAACGCCGGCAGACGAGATCATCCAGCCCTTGCGATTTTAACAGCGCCGGAATTTGGTAAATACTGGACACGTCTTTTAATGAGATAACGGCTTTTTCTTCAACGTTAGTAAACAGGGCAATTTTGGCCCGCTCGTTCGACGGAATAGGCCGGTCAGAACGGCACACCAGGATATCTGGTTGAATACCGATAGAACGCAGCTCTTTTACTGAATGCTGGGTAGGCTTGGTTTTAATTTCACCGGCAGTGCCCAGGTAAGGCACCAGCGTCAGGTGCATATATAAGGTGCGCTCGCGGCCCACTTCAGTACCCAGCTGACGGATAGCTTCTAAAAATGGCAGTGATTCGATATCACCGACAGTGCCGCCAATTTCTACAATAGCAATATCGTAGCCTTCAGCGCCCTTTACCACCCGTGATTTAATTTCGTTGGTAATATGTGGAATAACCTGAATAGTAGCCCCCAGGTAATCGCCACGGCGCTCGCGGCGCAATACATCGGCATAAATACGACCCTGGGTAAAGTTATTCAGCTTGGTCATCTTGGTGCGGATAAAGCGCTCATAATGGCCTAAATCCAAATCGGTCTCAGCGCCATCTTCGGTCACATAGACTTCACCATGCTGAATGGGGCTCATAGTGCCGGGGTCAACGTTGATATAAGGGTCCAATTTTAAGATAGTCACCTTAAGACCACGTGCTTCTAAAATGGCAGCCAGTGAAGCAGCAGCAATGCCTTTACCTAAAGATGAGACAACCCCACCCGTCACAAAGATATATCTTGTCGTCATATGACCCCAGAGACGCTATTGATAAATTGATATAACCAATAAAAACAATAAGGTAATGGCCGGTTATCATAATAAATAACGGCTGCTTACACAGATTGAAAGTTTGGTATCAGGACGGGAGCAAAGTATAGCAAAGGCGAAGGCAGCGCTCAATCTAAAGCGAACAATAATGCCGATTTAGATTGAGCAGGGCTGAGGCTATTTTACTGCTACTCTTGCAGCGCCTGCAGTAAGGCATCGTAGCTTTGTTGCAAAGCAGGAATATCAATATCTATAATTTTTTCCCAGGTTTTTCCCAAATCAGCTGTTCGAACCACATCACCTTCATGACACAACATATAAACCGTGTGTTGCAAAGTAAGCTCAGGCAAAAGGCTAGTGCAGCCATCAGGTACCTGCCCCATGGTTTTCCAGTTGCTCTTCACATTTACATCGTCGCCTTGCGACACATTCAGGTGTAAGTTACTACTCGCTTGCGCCTGAACACGCTCGCGGCTGACGGTCACTAAACGTCCATCGGCTAATTTTGCCGGTAAGCTGGCTTCAACACTTCTATCACCAAAGAAACCCAAACTGCGTTTTAACGGCGTCCAGCTCATACCGAAATCAGTGCTAATTAGCTGATCGCCGATACCATCCCACTGACTGACCGCCAATCCCAGCAAGGTGCCATCACGTTGCTGTGATAAGTTTACAAAGGCCTGCGATTTTTGTTGCTGCCAGGTCCTGCTATCTGGTTGGTAGCTATGTAGCTCAATATCGTTAAAAACCTGCAACTGCCCGGCTTGATCAATAGTGGCAAAAACACCTCCAGCCGCTCGTAAAAAACTTGCTGGGCGACGGGTAACCTGGCCAATTTTTTGCCAGTTTTCTGTAGGCTGGCTGAAGCTGTAAAGGGTATAAGCAGCTGACGATTGCGTCATAGCATAGTAACTATCCCTGCCCTGACGTAACCAGACAATCGCCTCAGCAGAACTGACCGGATTATAACGTTGCCAGTCGTCTGAGGGGGAAGCAGCAACAAATAATTGCCCACGCTCAGCGCCCACGGCTATCCATTCGCTGGCATCAACAACCGATGTCAATTGTGCATTAGTTGGTAAATTAAATTCCTGCCAATTGCCGGCCTTATCCTGAAAATGCAGGATACCAAAACGTGACATCATGGCACCTTGCCCCTGATGAGCTAGTGGCAGGCTGATATCACCCCAGGCATTTTGTCTGGCTTGTTCTGCTAATGTCTGCCGCAGGGATTGAAACGCATCCTCTTGCCAGCTCAGCTCCATGTCAAGATTTAAACCAGGCTGCAAATTTGGATATTTTTCAATAACAAAGCGCTGTAAATCCTCTTCAGGCAGGCGGGTAACAAAAGCCCGTTGTGAAGCGGCTATAGACCAAAAGCTTTCTGAGCGTACATTTAGTAAGGGTTGGAAAATGAGCGTGCCTAAATTGCTTAAGCGGCCTTGTTCGACCTTAAAAGTACCGGCGGCTCTGCGCACAGGCATGTTGATCCAGGATGACATATTGCCGTCACTATAAAAGGCATGCAGTACAGAAATAATATATTCACCATCTGGCATACTCCCCACGAACAGCTGGCTACTAACAACCCCTTCGGTGGAAGGACTTAACGTATACATGTCCGGAGACCAATCAACCTTGTCAGGATCAAAGCGCTTTTTTTCAGCCTGAGCTTTTAGCCGGGCGGCCTCTAACGCCGCATTTTTTAGCTGTTCCATATTATCCAGCCGCACAGCAATAACTTCGGTCCAGTTTTTATGATGGTTTGATAACCGACTGGTATTATTGACAACCTGCACAGCCACGACACCATGGCCAGTGGTTAGCGGGGCATTTCTGTCAATTTTAGTGGTATGAATAGGTGTAGTGGCACAGCCTGCCAGCAAGCTCAACAGCAATAGGCTTGCCATTTTTTTTATTATTAGCGGCTTCATTTAAATTAACACCCCTGAAAGCAAAATAGTTACATTTATGTTTTTACGAGGGACACATGTTAATATTAAAAATGTGAAATATACAATCAATTACTTACAAAACGTGACTTACCGAAAACAAGTTTGGCTTCTTTTTCAAAAACGCCCACGGGCTCTGCGTAAATGACTCTATTGCGCCCAAATTTAGCGCTAAAGTCGAGCCACGGCTTTAAGGTCCAGCGCATGCAGTGAGCGTGGCTGACGCAATAACATGGACTCCCCTCACTATCCGGCATCGATGTGCCACACTGAGAGTGTTGAATCAATCAGTCACAAGTGAGGGGAAGTCGCATGGAACAGTCTATACGTTGTGGGGTCGATA
>NZ_DAINOE010000133.1:0-4756 GCF_036735525.1 Arsukibacterium sp.
CGACCTCGGCGGCCCCGGGGGCTGCGGGACCAAAGGCCCGACGAATTAGGGTCAATGCCTCTTCGAGATCGGAATAGACCAGCCGCAGGCAGATGATATTTGTCAACAAGTCGGTCAACCGGGCAATGGCACCCTGTAACCACCAAAGCATCAGCTCAACAATTAAAAAAGCCAGTAAACCACCAAAGACCCCAAACCAGACGCCGGTGTACAAAAACGGCCTTTGAATAAAGGCGTCGGTGGCGCCCACCAGTTTCATGACCTCAATTTCATCTTTTTTATTCATGATAGATAGGCGGATGGTATTACCAATAATCAGCAACACCGCACTTAACAGCAACAAGGCTATTACCAACACCGCCTGGCGTAATAAGCCTACCAGTGCATCCAGCCTGCTTAGCCAGTCGATATCCAGCTTACCAAAATCGACGATACGCTCGTTTGATAAACGCTGTAATAAGCGTTGTGCCGCCGCCGGATCGGTATTGGCCGGCTGCACCAGCAATACATCCGGCAGTGGATTTACCGTTAAGTAATTAAGCGCCTGACCAAAGCCCGAGACTTGTGCAAATTCAGCCAGTGCTTGTTGCTGACTGATATGCCGCACCTGGGCAATCTCATTGTCCGTGCTTAACACCGTTGCCAGACTCTTAATCTGGTTTTCAGGCGTTTGCTCTTTAATAAATAAACTGATTTCGGCGGCAGAGGTAAAGCTATCACTGATTTGTTGCACATTTTTTACCAGCAAATGCAAGGTGGTCGGTAATGTCAGGCTCACGCCTAATACCGCCATAGTTAATAACGACGCCGAGGGCGTGCGCCATAACTCACCCAGGCTGGCTAGCGCCTGACGTAAATGCTGCACCCAGAACATGCTAAAACGTCGCAGCGCACCTAACTTAGTGGCAGTGGCGCCGGTAGCGCGGCCGCTAAACAGAATACTCATAACGGCTCCTGATATTGCAGCAGGCCATCATTAATCATGCGGCCGTGTTTTAAGGTCAGGGTACGGTACTTCATGCGGGCCACCAGGCCCAAATCATGGGTGGCCACCAACACCGATACGCCAACCTGATTAAAGGCTTCAAACACCCGCATAATATCTTTAGATAAATCCGGATCCAGGTTACCGGTAGGTTCATCCGCTAACAGTAAAGGGGGTTTGTTCACTACTGCCCGGGCAATACCGACCCGCTGCTGCTCTCCGCCAGATAAGGTATGAGGTAAGCAACGTACTTTATCCAGTAAGCCCACTTTATCCAGCGCCGCATGCACCCGCTTGACCATTTCTTTGCCGGTAAAGCCCTCAATCACTAACGGCAGCGCGACATTATCAAACACGGTATGGTTCATCAGCAAACGGTGATTCTGAAAGATAATACCGACATCACGCCGCACATAGGGAATTTGCGTACGGCGGATCCGGCTTAAGTCAATGTCATTGATCAGCACCCGACCGGTGGTAGGCCGTTCAATCAGGCTAATCAGCTTGAGCAAGGTGCTTTTTCCGGCACCTGAGTGGCCCGTTAAAAAAGCCATTTCGCCTTTTTCAATACGAAAGTTAATGCGATCCAGTGCAATAAAACCACCAGGGTAACTTTTACTGACCTGCTCAAACTGCAGCATTTAGGCTTCCTTATTAAATAAGGCTTTAATAAAGTCCTGAGAGTTAAAAGGCCTTAAATCATCAATGGCCTCACCCACCCCGATAAAGCGGATAGGCAACTTAAATTGATCGGCGATGGCAAAAATAACCCCACCCTTGGCGGTACCATCTAACTTGGTCAAGCTGATGCCGGTCAGGCTCACTGCTTCATTAAACAATTTGGCCTGGCTCAGTGCATTTTGTCCGGTACCGGCATCCAGTGTCAGCATGACTTCATGCGGCGCTGCCCCATCAATTTTTTGTAGTACCCGCACTATTTTTTTCAGCTCTTCCATTAAATGCGCTTTATTTTGCAAACGCCCTGCGGTGTCGGCAATCAGCACATCGACTTTGCGCGCCCTGGCGGCCTGATAGGCATCAAAGATCACCGAAGCGCTATCAGCGCCGGTATGTTGTGCCACCACCGGGATTTGATTGCGCTCACCCCACACCTGCAATTGCTCAACCGCTGCGGCGCGAAAGGTATCGCCCGCGGCCAGCATGACGGTTTTGCCTTGCTGACGGAACTGCTGCGCCATCTTACCAATGGTTGTGGTTTTACCTACGCCATTCACACCCACCATTAAAATAACAAAGGGGCCTTCTGCCGCATCCAGCGCCAGCGGTTGCTCAACCTGCTGTAGCATTTGCGCCATATCCTGCTGCAATTTTACAAACAACAGATCGGCATCTTTTAGCGCTTTACGATCGGCATGCTGTGTCAGGTTTGCAATCAGCTTTTGCGTGGTATCCATGCCAACATCGGCCAGCAACAGTTGGGTTTCCAGCTCTTCGTATAACTCGTCATCAATTTTGCGGCCGCTAAATAACCCGGCCAGACCAGAACCTAAGTTCAGGCTGGTTTTAGACAAGCCCTGGCGTAAGCGCGAGAAAAAACCGGCTTTTTTGGCCGGCGCATCGGCTGTTACCGGCTTAGCAACAACCGGCTTAGCTACAACCGGCTCGGCTGTCACTGGCTGAGCTATTTCTTGCTTAGCTATTACCGGCTCATCTATTGCCGGCTCAGTAGTGGACGATTGCTGTGGTTCAGCTGCTGCTTGCGGCGTATCGGGCGCAATGGCAGCATGTTCATCCGCTGCCGGGCTTGGGGCTTTTTTCCCCAGGCCCAGCCAGGAAAAGAGTTTGGTCTGTTTTGTCATAAGCTTTTGTGTCAAAGGCAAGATTCAGGATAACATTAGCACCAATACTATCACCTTTAACTCGCAGGCAAAACTCAAACCATGAAACCAGCAAAAGGCAGTCAAAAAAAACCTGGTCAACCTGGATTTGTAAGAATTATCAGCGGCCAATGGCGTGGCCGTCGCTTGCCGGTAGCAGATGTTACTGGCCTGCGCCCGACTACCGACAGAGTGAAAGAAACCCTGTTCAACTGGCTGATGCATGATATTGCCGGCAGCAGTGTGCTCGATTGTTTCAGTGGCTCTGGCTCACTGGCATTTGAAGCCTTATCCCGTTATGCCAGTTATGCCTGCCTGATTGAAAAAGATCTGGCGCAGTCAAAGCGCTTAAAGGCATTACTCAGCAGTTTAAGTGCCAGCCAGGCAGAGGTGATCAATACCGATTGTCTGCGCTATTTAGCCCAGCCGGCGCAGCGCCAGTACCAGATTGTGCTGGTTGACCCGCCTTTTCGCCAGCAACTGGCAATAGCCTGTTGTCAGCTGTTAGAGCAGCATGGTTGGCTAGCGGAAGACGCACTGATTTATCTGGAAACGGAAAAAGAACTATCGCTGGCCGGTATCCCGGCCAATTGGCGTTTAATCAAGGAAAGTATTGCCGGGCAGCTGGCCTATAGATTGTGGGCGCGCCAGTCTGCTGCAGGCAGCAGTGACTAACACCTTATCTGTCAGCCAGCTCCATACCCAAATTGGTCAAGCCCTGCTGTTGTACCCAGGCTTTTAATTGTAACATTTGCTCGCGGCTGAACTGTGGCATAGTTTGCACCAGCGCTATCAGCTCCGACAGGCACTCAATTTCATAGGCCATTAAAGGATGATCGCGTACAAATTTTTTTAATTCGTTCTCGCTGGTAATGTCTTCATCTTCAGCCTGATATTCAATCAGCCTGGCCACGGTAGCTTGGGAGATTTTAGCGACATTAATAAATTCGCTGCTGTCTTGCTGATTAATACCATTAAACAGGCTATCTAGCGCCGTGGCACAGTCGACTGCCGGATACACACCAAACATATCATAGTGATTGACTTCCGGGATCAGGGGTTCCAATTCTTCCGCCAGCCGGGGGAAATTAATCTTAGCTTTTTTAACCGTTAGCCATTCCCAACTTAATTCCAGCATATGACGCAAGGCACTGGCATCACCAAACTCGCTCACTTCACTGAATAACTGGTAGTTTGGTAACATCCGCTCTAATAGCGTTAAGGCGATAGCGGCTTGCTGCGCAAAACTCAGCTCGCGCATGGTCTGGAAATTATTGGCTTTAGTTTTCATTTAAGATCTTTAAGATTCCGGTTTGCCGATGGTCATAACCATCGGCATTAATGGGAACAGCAGACGATTAAGAGTGGCTGGCCAGTTGTTTCTGGGCATATTCAAATTTAAGTTTATATTCCATCAGCTTTTGCTCCAGCTCGCCTACTTGTTCATCATGGCTTTGCTGTAACAGTTGCAACTCGCTTCGCAATTGACGGATAGTTTCCCGACTTTGATCTGCCTCGGTTACCTGACGGTGCTCAGACGCCTGCTGCCGGCTTTGCGCATGTTCCAGCTGAGACTCCAGTTTAATAGTACGTTGCTGAGTTAGCTCAAACTGCTTACTTAATTCGGTATAACTGGCTTGCAACTGAGTTAAGTCCGAGCTGAGCTCAGAATTACGCGCCACGTGTTCGTTTTCTTGCTGCTGTAACGCCATCAGCGCAGCCTGCATGTCTGCTTTAGCTTGTTGCTCCGTCGCTAATTGTTGTTGCTGCTGTTGCACTTGCTGCTCTAGCTCTGTCAGCGTTTGCTCAGCCTGCTGCGCCTGCTGCCTGGCTGCGGCCAGTGCCCGCAACTTGTCTTGTTGCGCTTCGGTTTGGGTAGCTAACTCTTGCTCGAGCTTTTGCTGGCTTTGCAACGTTTGTTGTAATTGCGCTT
>NZ_DAINOE010000134.1:0-4701 GCF_036735525.1 Arsukibacterium sp.
TGCACCATAGCGAATAACTTGTTGCGGCAATTGGCCAAAGCTACAGGCGCTGTAACGCTGCGGCTGCTCAGCAATAAACTGGCACAGCGCAGCAAAACGTTGCTGGTTGAGCTGATTGACACTCAGTTGGTCAAAACTGCCGTGGCGCCTTTTAATAAATTCAAAAGGGTGAGTTAAAATACACACGGCGCTGAGTCCTTGCTGCCAGGCCTGGTCTACCGCATTTGTCAGTTCAGCTATGGAGCAAGCAGTGATTGCCATAATACGCTGACAATGACGTCCATTAAGCTGATACGACTGAAAACTGGTTAATGGCAATTCCGTTACTCCGGCTATCTGACAAAAACCATACGTTCGTTGTAACTCAGGGGCCGCATCTGAAGGTAGCAGTGCTGCGGCAATATTAGATGAGTATTTAAGGCCGCTGGCGGCGCAAGCAGCAAAGGTATCCAGGCCGGTAGAAAAGTTTCCGGTACGCACAGCGACAGGTGCACCAAAACCCCAGTCGGTGAAGCGCTGTTTCGCTTCCTGAAATATGGCGATCAGTTCTGACAATGGTCTTCCGGTAGAAGCGTCATTCGGCTGCGGGTTTAACATCTTGCCATCTGCAAAGTTTAGCCAGCAAGGGTGTAAATGCAGCTGCAAATCTTGACCTGCCGCTAAAATTTGTTCAGCCCGCCGTTGCATCGGAGCAACACCGAAGTAACGATTTTGAAGACTCTCAGTAAAAAAAGTAGCGGTTAACTGATATTGCTGTAGGGTTTTAAGTAAAAAACCCAGTGCTTGGCTCTGGCCATCCACCATGCCATCTACAGGTCCGTCCAACAAAGGGGAATATCGTTGAGGATGGGCAAAAGCACCCGCTATAGATGCTTCCGTATCTATAGTGATAAACACTTGTAATGCCGGGCGTTGGTACACAGCCTGTTCCATAGCTTAATCCATTGGCTCCCTTGCCATTTGAGAAGCAAACTATAACGTGGATAGCTCAGGACTGGCAAGCAGGACTCATAATTAGCCTATAATTCATTGGCTATTGCACAAAAAAATTGTTATAACAAACACATTATTACAGCTGTTTGAAATGGAATTTCACCTGTATGCCCAATACCTTGCCACTGGTCTCTGTCATTATCCCGGTTTATAACGGGTCGGCTTATATTGCTGACAGCATTCATAGCATCTTGCAACAACATTACCATCCTCTGGAAGTCATTATCGTCGATGATGGCAGTACCGATGGCACTGCTGAAATTGTGCAACAGCTGGCAGATGAGCGTGTGCATTACGTCAGGCAACAAAACAGTGGCTCAGCTGTTGCACGTAATTTAGGCATTAGTCTGGCTAAAGGTGAGCTGATTGCTTTTAATGACGGCGATGATTTATGGGCGCCCCATCGCTTAGCGCAGCAAGTCAGTTTTTTACAGCAGCACCCGGAATGTCAGGCGGTTTGTGGTCGCTTTAAAACGGTAGATATCAGTTTTTCACTGGCTGATGCCGAACTAGAGCAATATGACAAAGAGCCCATCCCAGATCCCAGAAAATCTGGTTGGATGTTTCTGAAGCTACTTGAAATATCCTGCTTTCATATAATTACGCTGTTAGTCAGACGTCAGGCATTAGTTGGCGTCAGTTTTAATCCGGATTACCGGCGTGGTCAGGATTTCGACTTCTGGCTTCAGCTCGCAAATCGGGTGCCTATACAGCAACTCGATAATTTATATGCTTTTTATCGAAAAAACATGCAAAGCATCTCCCATAAACCTCATAGCAGAAACTATCGCGCAGAAATTTTGCAAAATGCGCTAGCGCGCTATGGTATGACTGATCAACAAGGTCGTCAGATCCCCCACTCCAGGCTAAACCAAATTTTCGCTCAGGTTTGGTTTGAACATGGCTACGAATTATTTTTAGCTAAATGGTACAAAGCTGCGGCCAACAGTTACTGGAAAGGTCTAAGCTACAGAAAAAATAAACCTGGTGCATATAAGTTTCTGTTACTAAGTTACTTATTTCGAGCCAAAGACAAGACCCCCCCCCATGCTATCGCTCGCTGATTTTAAACTTATTTACCGCAATCAGCGTCAATTGTGGCAAAAACACTGCCTGCAAAAAAAACCTTTTGCTCAAGCAGATAAGCTTCAGCAAGCGTTATTATCGACTAACCCGGATAAACCCGCAGAATATTGCCAGCAATTAATAGATTACTTTTGGCCTGCCTTTTGCCACTATCGCACAGCTGCAGGCTGTCGGGCTTATTACCCCGGCTTGCCCAGTATTTATGGTGCAACCAATGATGGTATTGAGGGTATTAGCCGTACCTTGCCGATGTGGGCTGCATATAGCAGTAGCCCGCTGGCTAAACCTGAACTGTCTGAAAAGATGTTGTTATCTTTACGGGAATCCTTGCTTAATGGCACTGACCCGGCACATCGCTATTATTGGGGAGAAATTAGCAATAAAAGCACCTTAATTTGTGAAGCGGCAGATATCGCACTGGCGCTATGGTTGGTAAAAGATTCCCTGTGGTTAAGTTTTACTGAACAACAACAACAACAAATACTTGATTGGCTAAAGCAAGTGCCAGGTAAAATCACCGCAGATAACAACTGGCATTTATTTGTGGTGCAGGTTGATGCCGTCCTGGCTGTGTTGGACTCAAAACATCAATTTAATAGTCAACACCGCTTAACACAGCTAAACAGCTTTTATGTGGGTGACGGCTGTTATCAGGATGGTAAGCAGGGCGCTGTCGATTTGTATAATGCCTGGGGATTTCATTATCATTTTTTCCGGCTAAGCCAGATCATGCCGCAGTATGATTTTCAACCGCAGCGGCTGCTAGATTATTGTGATTGGTTTCAGCACTTATTTACCGAACAAGGAGTCGTATTATACGGTCGTAGTTTATGCTATCGCTTTGCTGTATCGACGCCCTTATTGATTCGAGCCGCAATAACTGATTCTAAAGTTGATTTAAATATAGCCATCACCGCTTTACTTCGAAGCTGGCAGTACTTTGTCAGCAATGAAGGATTACGATTCGGGCGACCGACCCAGGGAGTATTTAAGGATGATGAACGCTGGCTTGACCCTTATTCAGGCCCGGCAAGTAGCTTTTGGGGCGGGCGCAGTCTGGTGATGTTTTATGCTCTTAGTCAGCATCAAAATTTAAAAGACATTAATCTTATCGCTTTACCGCTTCAGCAGCATGCAATTGAAATGGAATGTAATTTAGCTGAAATAAAAATCGAAAAAAAACCAGCTGAAAATACTGTCCACCTATTACTGGATAATACTGATGCCAGCCTTGCAGATATAATCACTAAAGATGCACTCAGTACCATAAAAAAAACCACTCAGACACAGCGGTTTAAGAGTGCCATTTTTGCATGTAGCCACCGACCGGCGAATAATTTGCAAAAAATGGGGTTAAAGCATTTTTGCTCTGATCTGGAAGTATATCGCTAATCATGCAGAGTAACTCGATAAATGGATAATTCAGTTCTCAGTAAAGCACTTTCTGGGTTTCGCTGGAGCATAGCACTGCGTTTAAGCTCTCAATTGCTCAGTTGGCTTTCTACCCTTTTAGTGATTCGGTGGCTAACCCAGGCTGATTACGGCATCATGTCACTTGCAGAGGTTTTTGTTACATTTGCTTTTATGTTCTCTTCATTTGGTATAGCTAAGGCCTTAGTGCAATCCGATACGCTTAGTGATGACGTACTGCGCCAGGCTATGGGCTTCGCAATAGCAACAGGCATAATTTTGTTTATTGTGCTTTTTTTAGCCGCACCCTATATCGCACATTATTATCAGCAAGCATCATTAGTTACGGTTTTACGGGTTTTGGCCGTCATTTTTTTACTTTCTCCATGGGAGCTCATTGCCGGCGCCTTGTTAGATCGTGATATGGCATTTAAGCAAAAAGCGATAGTATCTGCCTGGATACATGTTGCCGCCTCTATTGCAGTGATAGTGATGGCTTATAGTGGCTTTGGTGTATGGGCTTTGGTATTCACTATGCTCGGGCAAAAACTCTGCTTTGCTATTGGTTATACTCTGCTAGCAAAACGCATTGTGATGCCTGTATTTGCTCTTGATAAAGTGATGCCTTTACTCAAGTTCAGTATTTATATCCTGCTGGCGGACTTAATCTGGTTTTTAACCAATCGGCTGGATATTCTGGCTGGTGGCAAACTTTATAGTATCAGTGATATCGGTATCTATGCTGTTGCCATTCATTTATCAAATCTTATCACCACTAAGGTGATGCCCGTATTTAAACAGGTGGCTTTTTCCGCCTTTTCACGCTATCAGCGCGAGTTGGATAAGGTGTCGTATTACCTTAAAACCACCTTGCAGCTGGCTTGTTTAACCTCGTATCCACTTTTTTTTGGTATTGCGGCTATCAGTCCGCTGCTAATACCCTTACTGCTCGGGGATAAATGGCAGGGCGTTGCCATAATTCTTTCACTGACAGCTATATCTATCCCGCTAAGAATACAATATGGATTAATTAACCTGACAATGGAAACTCAAGGCAAAGGTAAGCAAGTGTTTATGCTACGAATAGCCGTGCTATTACTTTTTGCCGCGGCTTTGCTGGCTTTTTCAAGCCTTGGTATTGTCGGCCTGGCTTACGCCTGGTTAGTTACCAGCAGTATCAGCTTAATTATGGCCACCTTACAAGCAGGCAAT
>NZ_DAINOE010000135.1:0-4628 GCF_036735525.1 Arsukibacterium sp.
ACCGCATTGAGTTCCTTCGTTTTGGTGATCTACTGTTTGGAACAGTTATTTAGCTAGCTCCCCCTCTTTCATGAAGAGGGGGCCGGGGGGAGATTTGTGAGATGCACATTTATCTCTGCCAACACACCAGCCAGGTCATGTTCAATTTGTTGATTTGAAAAACGTAACACCGTAAGGCCTAATGATGCCATTACGTTATCGCGAATAACATCATATTCTTCTGCATCATGGCCCTGATGCACCGCACCATCCAGTTCAATTACCAGCTTAGCTTTGGCGCAGTAAAAATCGGCAATATAACCTTCAATCGGCTTTTGGCGGTTAAACAGCATAGCTGCCAGCTGTTTTTTACGTATCGCCTGCCATAGCATCTCCTCTGCTGCAGTCTGGTTTTTGCGCAGTTCTCTGGAAAAGGTTTTTAAGGCTTTGTTATATGGCAACATAATATGCCTCCAAACTTAAAATCCCCCTAAATCCCCCTTTATTAAAGTGGGACTTAACAACTAACTAGCTCCCCCTCTTTCATAAAGAGGGGGCCGGGGGGAGATTTGTGAGATTTAATCCCCCACCTTGCACAACCCTCAAGCTGTAGCTACAATAAAGCAATGAAGATAGAGTATGACACAAACAAAAATACCAAAAACATACTTGAGAGGGAATTATCTTTTGATCGTGCCCAAGATTTTCATTTTGAAACTGCCAAATACCTTATTGATAACAGACAGAATTATGGCGAGATCAGGATCCGCGCATTAGATCATCTTGATGGCCACCTTCATGCTCTGGTTTTTGTTGAGATTGAAGATGGCATTCGGGTAATCAGTTTTCGCAAAGCAAATAAACGAGAAGTACTAGATTATGAAAAAGCACACAGAAACTAAAACGGACCTCGACAATCCGGAATGGACAACTGCTGATATCGAAAACTCATTATCTATTGAGCATTTACCTTCATCATTAAAAACCATCCTACGGGGCCGCGGCCCGCAAAAGGAACCAGTAAAGCAGCTGGTATCAGTACGTTACAGTCCGCAGGTGGTTAGCAGTTTTAAATCAACCGGTAAAGGCTGGCAAACACGCATGGATAAAGCATTGCAAGACTGGCTAAAAGAGCATGATCCAAGTTCTATAGAGGTGTGACTTAACAACTCGCTAGCTCCCCCTCTTTTGTAAAGAGGGGGCCGGGGGGAGATTTAATCCCCAAAACCGCTCGCAACACTAAAACTTACCCTTTATCAACAACCTAAGCCTTGCTTTAATGCCGTGCCAAATATGACGAGGCGAGGTTAATATATATCTTAAAGGTGTCGCTGGCTTTTTAAACAGCGCTATTTTTCTCACTACTGTTTTGCCGCTTTGCTCACCACTGAGTAATGCATAGAGTTTAAGTTGATAGCTGTCGCTGGGTGGTAAAGGGTTAGCAATAGCAAAATGCTGTGCTAACACATGGGTAAAATGCGCGGCACAATTTTGCCACTCAGGGTGTTTTGCCAGCGTCTGTAACAGATCAAGGGGTAACGCTACCGTCCCCGCAGTATGCATCAGCCGCAGTAAATCCACTACTTTCATTAGCCGGATAAAACCAGTATCGAGCGCAGGCGACGCCATAAGTGAACATTGAATAAAGCTTTGCGTTATACGGTGCGGCAAACTGAGCACACCAAAATGAAGATTTTGCAGTTGTTGATATTCAATTGCAGCTGCGCAAATCTGATTGGGCAAAAGCGGACTCAGTGCAGGGCGAATAACATGTTTATGTAACTCTACAGTAGACACTTTTTTTGGATGAAAGAACGGCGAAAAATGGTGCGACTCTTCCCACAATTCATGCTGTTGTTTATTGATATAACCTAACTTATTTAGTATAGAAATCGCCAGTGTGTGTTGCGCCGGATCCGGTACCCAGAGATCAATATCGTTCATCACTCTGGCACAACTATGCCAATCACTTTGTTGTAGTAAAGCCGCCCCTTTTAACCAAACGGGTATTATGCCCGTTGCATTAAACGCCGAGGTAATGTCATCACACTGCGCTTTAACCAGCTTGCTGCGTAGTAGCAAAAATGCGTATAACTCCGTTAGCGTGTTGGCAATCTCTGAGGGGGCCGAGGCAAATAGCTGATGTCGTAACAAACCTTGATATAATTCGGGCAGCACATGGGTGAGATCCGCCATTTTTAGTAAACTTCGCCAGTCAACGGTTTGTAATACAAGTTGCCCCGAGGGTATGTAAGGGTTTACCAACTGGCAAAGCAAAGAAAAACTGGCTGGCGGCGCGCTGCTGTGCTTCATAACAGAGAGTCTGGGTTGTAGCTCATATAAGGGGTTCCAGCATTCGCCGGGCACTGTCGCTATCGTTATATAGCATTTCGTAACACGGCATTTGTTGCAGCCAGGCCAGCCACAGCGTTAAGTTCGCTGTTTTATCAGTGCTATGCTGCATAAAGGAAACGCCCGACACTAAAAACATGGCAATAGTTTCACACAGGTTTAAAGGTCGCAAACAAGGCACTGACACAGACGAAAAACGAGGAAATACCACCGCATAAATGCGACCCGATTGCCAGGGACTGCTTGCTGTTTGACTAAGCGGCAAAAATTTCGCCTGTTTACCAGCATATTCTGTTACCCCTAAGCTGGGCAATATCGGATAAAGTGCAGTCAACAATGGCCAGGCGCCCGGTTTTAAACCAACGGCCGTTCTAAATGGCAAGGTTTGCATGGCATTATCACTCAGGGGCGCTAACGCCACTACATCATCACCATAATACTCCCAGTCCTGGACAAGCAAAGTGGCCGTTAAGGTGCTTTTGCCACTACCCGAATTGGCCGGCAGCAGTATTTGTTTGCCTGCTTTGCCAATCGCAGCAGCATGTGCCGATAACATCATTCCTGCTTCAGCGTAACTTAAACGTAACAATAAGGTAGCCAGCATCGACAAGGCATAGCTTTCATCGGTAATCTGGTAGCTAATATCCTGTGTATAAATAGTCACTTGTGCTTCGCTAACCACAAAAGATAACGTAAACTTCTCTTTTACAGGCACAGCAGGCGCCGCAACCGTCACACCCTGTAATACGGCTAATAACCGGGGAATGGCTTCAGGGCAAAACGCTTGCTGGAACGGTTGATCATGTTGCAACGCTTGATAAAAAGAAACGGCAATAACATCCTGACCATTTAAATTAACCCAAATGCGCTGAACCAACTTATCAGAAGCTGCAAGCGTTTCAGCGGTTGGCAACTGCACCATAACGCCGCGCGGCAGCGAGTGTGCCCCTGTCATGTCCTGGCTGAGCATAAAGCTGCCGTCAGCGGCAAGTTGCAGCCAGCCCCGCTGCTGCCACTGTGCCAGGCAAAGCGCTAAATGAGCATTATCCTTTGGTAAATGCGGCGCTAGCTGATAAATATCGTCAACTAGGCGGGCATGACTACTGGGTTTGGCCGCCAGCAGCAAAAATAGCATGCTGCCAAGCGCATTAACCCATTCACACTTATTGTCTGCCTTATCATAAATCAGTAAATGATCATCTACCAACCAAGCGACAAAACGTTCAGAAGAGCATACCTGCAATATTGTTGAGTGCTGATCAGCCTGCATAATGTTAGGCTGGTTCACTTAACAAGAAAAGCTGCACGCTTTTGCTTCCATAGACACTAAAGCTATACTCACCGGTGCCAGAGCTGCCGCTTTACCCAATTTTTTAAGTAACTCACGCCGCCCTTGGTCCAACTGGGCTAAGGCATCACCGGTTTCTTCTGATGTGTTGATGTCCTGAACATCAGGGTTATTATTTTGCATAGCAAACCTCTCTCAACTGAATATGTAAGCATAGCTAAAGATTAAGCATCAATCTTAGATTTAAATCCCTCCAACCTCCCTTTACTGAAGTGGGACTTAATCACTAGCTAGCTCCCCCTCTTTCGTAAAGAGGGGGCCGGGGGGAGATTATCTAGCTAGTTGCCCTATTCAATACAGAAGGCAGTAAATGCCCTCGCTCAACAATCAACCACGCTGGCACCACATCACCATAGGTCAGTGCAACACCGGCTCTAAGCCAGGCGCCCTGCTTAAGCACAGAGGTACCGGCCATAACAGCGCCGACACCTAAATGGCTGTAATCTTCCATAATGCTATCATGGTCTGCCACGGCATTCGGGTTAAGAATACAGCCGCGGCCAACCTTAGCATGAGCACCGATAATGGCACCTGCCATTACTAAGGTGCCAGCAGCTACCAGCGCCCGTGCACTGACAAAAGATCTAGGATGATAAACATTAACAATGTTTGCCCCTAGGCTGGCTAAATAGGCCAGTTTCTCACTGCGCACCTTATTATTGCCAATGGCTACCACAACTCCTGTATAGGCGGGCAGTAAGTCTGGTAAGTTATTACTATGGCCAACTACATTATACCCGTCTGGCAGGCTGTGCTCAGGGTAACTATCGTCAACAAAATCTGCGCTACCCCATTCACCAGATAAGATGGCAGCCTCTGCGACAGTGCGACCAAAACCGCCTGCGCCAATAATGAGCAAAGCAGGTTTAGTCATTACTTTTTAACTCTGTCACCGCGACCTTTGCCGGTAACCGTCATTAAAATATATTTGAAATAGTCAGCAATGGTC
>NZ_DAINOE010000136.1:0-4601 GCF_036735525.1 Arsukibacterium sp.
TAGCCATCTTCTGTATTTGCGTCAGGGATCACGCTATACTTTTCACGCAGCACCGCTAATGCTGCATCAGTCTGTTTGAACTCGGCAACATCAACACTGCCTTTTTCTATATCAACACTATTTAAGTTAGTCACTTTTTACGCTCCTTATTTACCGGCTTCGGCCGGTATTATTTTACCATCACACTCTTTACACTTATCGCCTGCATTGCCAGCTTGGGCAGTGCCGCATTCTGGGCAGACCATATTCTGAACTGGCTTCAACACCGCCAGCCTGGCTTGATACACTTCATCAAACCGCTTAATAAACTTATCAGTGTTAAAACCTAACAGCTGACATTGCTGATTTAACTTTTTAACGTGCCCAGCATGTACCAGGCGCAGCGCTGCAGCATTAGGCACCCGCTCATACTGTGAAACTTCGCGCTCGCACCAGGCTAAAAACTCCTGTTGCTGCTTAGCTAGTTCTTCGTCCTGCTGCTCTGACTTCTCAATGCTTTCTTTAACTCTGGATGCTTCAACATAACCAGCATCGTCAAACATGCCCATAAACACATCAGCGCTAAAGCCTAAAAGCGATAAGCATTTCTTAATGGCATCAGTAAGGCTTTTCTTTGGCGCATCATAGTCGGTATAAGGGCCGTATTTTGACGTCTGAATGTAAGGCGTATGGCCAAAGTGGAACACTTCACACTTTTCACCTACTTCGTTCTTGTACCAAAGGCGCAGCTTTATCGTGTGCATGATCTCGTGACAGACCATCTCACGCACTTTCGTTTGCTCATTGGTAATAAATATCGGCGCAGCTTGATCAAAGCGTTCTTCAACAATGTCATAGCCCCAACCATCACCAACCGGGCCAAATATTTCAGTCGCACGCTTAACCATGTAAATGCTATTGATTGACGTTACCGGCCTGCCGCCCAGGTTAGCCAGCTTTGTGGCGCTGGCTGCGGTTTGCTCAACCGCTTTCCAGATAGTTAAGTTACTCATTGCTTAAAGCCCGTAGTTCAGCCTCTAATGCCAGCTGCTGCTTTTTGATTTGCTCTAAGCGCAGCTGGGTCTGCTTAACTTGGGTATCAGCAGGAACATCATGCACAACCAGCTCTACTTGCTGCTGGCCTATAGTGATACAGCCGTTATCAGTCATTTCGACAAAGGCAAAGGTAGCAGCATCACTGTGCGGCCATAAAATTGAGTAAATAGTAACAGTCTGCTTTTTCATGCTAGTTGCACTCCACATCTTTGTAGTTAGGCCAGTTGCCCGACTGGGTCATATCGCAGTAATAGGCGTGCTCTGCAGCCTGATCATTGAATTCCATTGTTGACGCTGTGAAGTACAAAGCAGTCAGGACAATGACAATAAGGGGATTTCTGAATTTACGCATTTTTTAACACTCCATATTTAGGCAGTTCGTTTTGCCTTGTTGACAGGTTAGATTGTCACGCCTATTATGTCAACTGTAGGTGTTAATTATTTTATCGGAGATACAAAACATGCTGACAATGGAACAGATAAGAGACAAGCTGAAAGATCGCAACCTTAAAGAAGTCAGCCGTAGAACAGGCATTGGTTACGCCAATTTGCACGCCATTGCTAAGGGAGTAAGGCAGAATCCAACCTATGAGGTTTTAAAACCGCTTTGTGATTACCTAGAAGAAAACAGGTAGCACTATGTCTGGCTGGATAAAGCTGAACCGAGCATTACGCGATCACTTTATTTTTGACTTTAACGAACCTGACAAAGCCCTTGCATGGATCGACTTACTAATGTCGGCAAGCTTTGAAGATAGCCAAGTTAAAATTAAAGCTCGCGTTATAAACGTGAAACGTGGGCAGGTCTGCGCGTCACAAGTGACACTGCAGAAACGCTGGAATATGTCACAAAACAAGGTAAAACGCTTTTTACTAATGCTAAAAAAACACGGCATGATCGACTTTCAAACGAACGAGCTAACTAGCATTATAACTATATGTAATTACGACACTTATCAGAGTGACGAACGAGCAGGCGAACGACCAAACGAACGAGCAGGCGAACGAGGGTCGGACGATCAGTCGAACGACATTATAAGAAGTAAAGAAGTAAAAGAAGTTAAGAACAAAGATATTAATAAACCAAAACAGAAAACGCCGGAGCTGGATTTTTCAGAGTGGCCACAAGCCCCGGATCCTGAAATTCTGAAAGCCTGGCTGACAATGCGTAAACGGGTTAAGGCGTCAGTAAGTCAGCTGGCCATGAATACCATAGGCAAGGAACTGGCCAAGGCTGTTGATAATGGATTTACGGTAGATGACTGTCTGCGACAAGCAGAGGCGTCTAGCTGGAAAGGCTTTAAAGCAAGCTGGGTTAAACTGGAGGATCAGCAAAATGGCTATCAAAACAATTCAGCAAGTAGAAGGGCAGCTAAACTTGAGCACTGGCGACAAGGAACAAGCGAGCGACTACACGCAGAGATCAGACGGCTCGAAACTGAGGGCGATGAACCTTTCTATCTTGGTGACTGATCATATTTTCCCACGGTTTAGGATTTACTGTAGGGATTATCTGTCGCGCACCGAGCTGATGCCGGAGTTTGTAGCAAGGGAATACGCCAAGGCATTGCTTAAAGCTGGCCTGACTGATCAGCAGATTAAAAACGGCTTGCACGCTTTTGAAGCCAATGCAGGCGAAAAACCATTTATGCCGAACCCAACTGAGTTTGTTCAGTTGTGCCGGGAATCAGTAGGAACAGGCTTACCCGGTTACCGTGAAGCATACGTAGAGGCTTGCCGTTATGCAGGTAGCTTGAATGAGGCGCAATGGTCACACCCTGCAGTGTACGTTGCAGGAAAAGCTACTGGCTGGTTTGAGCTGCGAAACAAAACCGAAAAAGATACATGGCCGGTTTTCAAGCAGGCTTACAAGGACGCACTGGCAAAAGTAACAGCCGGTGAAGTGCTGGAGGTTTACGTACCAAAAGCGCAGATAGAACACATTAATGTTTTTGAGAAAGACTTAAACACACCTGGCCGGCTTAAAGCGCTGGCGCTAATTGGTAAACTTAAAAGTAAGGATGCAAAATGAACTTTAATTCTAACACGCCACTGAAAGAAAAAGACCTAGCACAAACACCGGTATGGTTTTACGAATCACTTCAATCATACCTGCGCCAGCGCTTCACCTTGGACGTATGCGCCCAGCCTGGTACTGCCAAGTGCGTTAACTACTTTGCGCTTGAGGATGGCGCTAACGGCCTGGAACTGCCATGGTGCCATGTTAACTTCTGCAATCCTCCATTTTCAGATATAACGCCATGGATTGAAAAAGCAGTACATGAAGCCAAACAGGGCAACATCACAGCCATGATCTTTCCTGACACTACCGAAACAGAATACGGCCGGTTAGCCTGGGATTATGCCGATACGCTTATCAGGATGCCATTCAGGCTTAAATTCCTGCGCCCTGACGGCACAAAGTTCTTGGACGCCAAAGGCAAAGAGCAAGGCCCAAAGTTTCCATGTGTAGTGGCCTGGTTTACTCCGATGGGCTTAGTGTCGCAAACTCGCGTTAATTATTATGACTTTAGGATCGGCAATGGCAATTGAAATCACCATGGTAAAAACACCGCAAGGCTTGCGACCGGTTACCCAGCATGATGTGGACGAACTGGCCAAGCTTAAAGTAGGGCAAGGCGTTAAGGTGACCATAACCCAAGTTAAGCCTAGATCATTACAGCACCATAAGCTTTTCTTTGGTGGATTGGTTGAATTGGCTTACGACGCTTGGGAACCAAAAGGCGGTTTATTGTCGCCAGCTGAAAAGCAGACCTTAAAACTGTTTTTTGATTGGCTAAACAGCAAAGGCGTTGATACAGCGAATCTGCGCGAAGCTGGTCGGGCTTTCTTGAGCGAGCTAATGCAACGGCGAGGCTCAAAGATTGAAACGCCGCAGAAGTCGAAACAGGCGCTTTTAGACTGGATCAAGCTGGAGTCAGGCCACTGTGACATACAGGTCACACCAACCGGGATCCGCAAGTCGCCTAAATCCATAAACTTTAACAGCATGGATCAAGATCAGTTTAACCAGTTTTACCAGGCTGCTTTTTCAGTGTGCTGGAAGTTTATTTTATCCAGGCAATTTGAAAGCGAGGAACAATTGCAAAACGCTATTGATCAGCTAAGTAGCATGGGGTAACTAATGGCAAAAAAACCGACTAAAGACGAATCAAGGCACTATCAGGCAGTATTGGCGCTTGGCTGCGTGGCCTGCCGCAAAATGGGATATTTCACGCCAGATTGCGAGATACATCACATATCAAACGGAACTATGGGTAAAAAAGCCAGTAACTATGAAGTGATAGGCTTATGCCACACACATCATAGAACTGGCGGTTATGGTGTAGCAGTTCATGCCGGCCGTAAAGCCTGGGAGGCTATTTACGGCACTGAGCAAGAACTGCTTAATGATGTTATGTCAAAAGTTTAGCTTGAACTGCAGCGGTCAATGTCCGCCGCTGTCTTGGTCATATCCGTAAACTTGTCGGCGCTGTGGATTATGATATTGTTCATTGACGAAATAAACTCAATTTGTATTCAGCATCAGAGCGAACAACTTTACC
>NZ_DAINOE010000137.1:0-4589 GCF_036735525.1 Arsukibacterium sp.
CAGTGCTTAGTGAAGTGTCCACTGTTGCTGGTACAGATCAAAGAGCCATCTGCCTTAATAACTGATGCTTTTTCAACAGTGCCAGATAACACCCTATGGCTTTGGTGGTTTTCTTTTGCAATATTGTCTGTATATTCCGAGCCTTTTACTTCACCTCCCTCCTTAACCACACCGATCTCAATGCAATCACGAAAACTGTTATCTTCTGGGCATGTTCCGGTTGGATCCACAAACTTAAACGGATTATTATTCGCATACGAATACCGGTTAAACATCATCGGATTTGACGGTGTAAAGCCTACCATGTCGTTTGAATAAAACCGGCCGATAAGTGGGGTCATAATACCGCTGCTGCATATAAGTTAACTGCAGGTCGTTATCTTCCACATGGCCGGTATAGCTATTGTTTTCATAGGTGCTCATTAACACCCCGGCGCTGTTATACAAGCTATAGGTTTTTGCGCCGTTTTTGTTTTTAATTATCCGCCGGCCATGGCCGTCGTACAGATAGCTGTTGGTGCCAGAGCTGGTTAAGCGGTTTGCAAGCTTCAGAGCATAAAAAAACCCCGCACCAGGCGGGGTTTTTTTGAAAGCGTTAGCTTATTCGCTGACGATGCTCACAAACTTACGGTTGTGCTCACCTTTAACTTCGAATTTTACTTTACCTTCGGTTAAAGCAAACAGCGTATGGTCTTTACCGATACCAACATTGGTGCCTGGGTGGAATTTAGTTCCACGCTGACGCACGATGATGCTACCTGCTAAAACTGACTCACCACCGAAGCGCTTAACACCTAAGCGTTTAGCTTCTGAATCGCGACCGTTACGAGTGCTACCTACACCTTTTTTACTTGCCATGTGTCGATACTCCTAGTTACGCGCTAATGCTGGTAATTTTAACTTCAGTAAACCATTGACGGTGACCCATCTGCTTACGTGAATGCTTACGACGACGGAATTTAACGATTTTGATCTTATCGCCACGGCCATGATTGACCACTTCCGCTACCACCTTACCACCTTCAACTAAAGGTGCACCGATACTGATGTCTTCGCCATTGGCAACCATCAGCGGGGTAAATTCGATTGTTGCGCCGGTTTCTAAGTCTAGTTTTTCTAGACGAAGAGTTTGACCTTCCGTCACACGGTGCTGTTTGCCACCACTTTGGAAAACCGCGTACATAGTTAACTCCGTACAAAGCACGCCATCGCTTATTAAGGGGCGTGTTAATTCAATTCACAGGGCGCGAATTGTACGCAATTTCCCAGTATGCCGCAAGCACATTTATGAAAAAGATCTCTGTGTTGGCAAAAGGATCCAGAATTCATTTTTGCCTGTCACTACATTAGTGTAGAATTATCTTCATTCTAAGGGTTTAGCAGTTGTTACAGATGACGCTTGAACAGATCCAACACCTTACCGCTGCTGATATGCAGGCGGTAAATCAGCATATTTTTTCCCAGCTTTGCTCTGATGTCGCCCTAATCAACCAGTTAGGTATTTACATCGTTAATAGCGGCGGTAAGCGTCTGCGCCCCTTATTAACCGTACTGGCCGCCAGAGCACTGAACTATCAGGGCCAGCAGCATCTGACGCTGGCGACCATTATTGAGTTTATTCACACTGCTACCTTGTTACACGATGATGTGGTGGATGAGTCCACCTTACGCCGTGGCAAAGAAACCGCCAATGCGGTGTTTGGCAATCAGGCCAGTGTGTTAGTGGGTGATTTTCTGTATACCCGCGCGTTTCAGCTGATGGTGTCACTGGATAAAATGCGCATTATGCATATTCTGGCCGATGCCACTAATGTTATTGCTGAAGGTGAAGTACTGCAACTGATGAATGTGCATGATGCCGATACCACTGAGCATAACTATATGCAGGTGATCTACTGTAAAACCGCTAAGTTGTTTGAAGCCGCCACTCAGTTAGCCGCCATTATTGCCGAGCAACCCGAGCCCGTGGTCCAGGCCATGCAAGCCTATGGTATGCATCTGGGTACCGCCTTTCAGTTAATTGATGATGTCTTAGATTACCAGGCTGATGCCAGTGAAATGGGTAAAAATGTCGGTGATGATCTGGCCGAAGGCAAACCTACGCTGCCACTAATTTATGCGCTGCAACAAGGTACACCAGAGCAGCAGCAATTGATCCGCAGTGCCATCACTGAAGGTGAAGGCTTAGCCTTGTTACCTCAGGTACTAAGCATCCTCGAACAAACCGGCGCCTTTAGTTACACCCGTAAAAAAGCCGAAGCCGAAGCCGACAAAGCCCGCCAAGCGCTGGCCATCCTCCCTGATTCACAGCATAAAGATGCGCTGATGGCCTTAGCCGATTTGGCTGTCAACCGCCGCCATTAATAGGAGCCAACTATGGTCAGCAAGGTAAAATGTCACACCTGTAGCACCATGGTGGTCTGGGATAGCAGCTCACCCTTCAGACCTTTTTGCACTGAACGCTGCAAACTGATTGACCTGGGTGACTGGGCAGCAGAAAACCACCGCATTGCCGACAATCCTGTGATCGATTCCGCCTTATCAGAAGCGTATCTGGCAGAGTTAGAGCAAGAAATGATTAAGCAGGATAATAGTTTTTTTAAAGAGTAGTAGCCAGTTGCTGCAGCTTACTGACAATAGGCTGATTGGCATCCGGAAAATTAAGCTGGTGCAACAGACTAATAT
Organism: Arsukibacterium sp.; assembly: GCF_036735525.1. Lineage (NCBI taxonomy): Bacteria > Pseudomonadati > Pseudomonadota > Gammaproteobacteria > Chromatiales > Chromatiaceae > Arsukibacterium > Arsukibacterium sp. The sequence continues at coordinate 2,686 of NZ_DAINOE010000137.1, forward strand.
CCACCCATTTTAGCGGCTGCTGCTCCTGACTCGCCGGCTCGCCGCTAAAGTCGCGCACCAACCAGATATGTAACAGCACATCACGCTCCGGGTAACTGTGCTCTATTTGCATAAAAGGTTCAGCCCGGGTCACGCTTATCGCCAGCTCTTCCTGTAACTCCCGATGCAGTGCTGCCTCAACGCTTTCTGCAGCCTCAACCTTGCCACCGGGAAATTCCCATTTGTTGCCCTGATGTTGTCCAGGATGGCGCAGGCTTAATAACACCTGCTGCTGCTGCAAAATAACCCCCACCGCCACCTGCAGTAACTGCCGTGGCGCGCTGGCGGTATGCTCAGCAGCGTGGCTGTCCGCCAACGCCGCTTGCGGCTTAGCTAAGCTTGCCATGACACTGTTTGTATTTTTTACCTGAACCGCACGGGCAAGGATCATTACGCCCTACTTTGTCGCCTTCACGCATTACCGGACCACGAGGTAAATCGTCTGGCACTTCACCAACGACCTGCTCGGCTTCGGCATGCTGATAACTGTGTGGCACTGCATCGGCTTTGCGCCGTTGTTGCTCTACGGCCTCTACGTCTTCTGCAGCACGAACCTGCACCCGGCTTAACACGCCAATCACATCCAGCTTCAGATTATCCAGCATAGTTGAGAATAATTCGAAGGCTTCACGCTTGTATTCCTGCTTCGGGTTTTTCTGGGCATAGCCCCGTAAATTAATGCCCTGACGTAAATGGTCCATTGCCGCCAGATGCTCTTTCCAGTGCGTATCCAGACTTTGCATCATAATGGCTTTTTCAAACTGGCGCAGTACCTGCGGTCCTACCATCTGCTCTTTCAGTTGATAGGAAGCCGTGATCTCTTGCTGAATTTTTTCACGCAGCTTTTCTTCAAACAGTTTGTTGTCATCGGCCAGCCATTTCGCCACAGGCAATTCAACACCAAAATCTGCTTTTAAGCGTTGCTCCAGGCCAGGCACATCCCACATTTCATCCAGCGATTGCGGTGGTATATATTCGCTAATCACCGCATCCACTACATCATCGCGGATGGCATGAATGGTATCACTGATATCCTTGGCATCGAGTAATTCGTTGCGCTGCTCGTACACTACTTTACGCTGATCGTTAGCAACATCATCAAATTCAAGTAATTGCTTACGAATATCAAAGTTACGGGCTTCCACTTTGCGCTGGGCGTTTTCAATGGCCCGGCTCACCCAGGGGTGTTCAATGGCTTCGCCTTTCTCCATACCTAAGCGGCGCATCATGCCTGCCATCCGATCTGAAGCGAAAATCCGCATCAGCGCGTCATCCAGTGACAAATAGAAACGCGATGAACCGGCATCACCCTGGCGGCCGGCACGACCACGCAACTGATTATCAATACGACGAGACTCGTGACGCTCAGTGCCTACGATATGCAAGCCACCCGCGGCAATAACCGCATCATGCCGTTGCTGCCAGTTGATTGTCGCGGTTTCAATCTCAGCTGCTGTCGCCTCTTTTAACGCAGCCAGCTCAGCCTGCAAATTACCACCTAGCACGATATCCGTACCCCGACCTGCCATATTAGTAGCAATGGTCACAGTACCCGGACGACCGGCATCAGCAATTATTTGTGCTTCATTGGCATGGAACTTAGCATTTAATACCTGATGCTTGATTTTCGCTTTATTCAGCAGACTTGACAGGTATTCTGAGCTTTCAATAGAAGCGGTACCCACCAACACCGGGCGAGCGGCATCGCGAGCTTGTTTAATATCTTCAATAATAGCGTTGTATTTATCTTCGGCCGTTAAATACACCAAGTCGGCCATATCATTACGCACCATAGGCCGGTTAGTAGGCACTACTATGGTTTCAAGGCCATATATTTGCTGAAATTCAAAGGCTTCGGTATCTGC
>NZ_DAINOE010000138.1:0-4523 GCF_036735525.1 Arsukibacterium sp.
ATCGGCAGGTTCCTGCACGCAGATCGTATCCAACTGATTAAACAGGGCGGCGGCAAACGGCCTGACCAGTTGGTAGCGGCGTTCCGAGCGCGCCGAAAGCCGGGCGTTCACAAGAATTTTCGGGATGTGTTTGGCAAAGGCTTTTTTTACAACCGCATGCATGGCAGCGTCAGCCTGCATCAGGGGGTGGCACAAACCAGTGATGTGCAAATGGATGGCGTGCCTGGTAATTTAACCATTCAGGGCTATGCCGATTTGGTCAATCGAGAATTAGATTATCAAATGGCATTTGCGCCAAAAGTGACCTCCAGCTTACCGGTGATTATTGCCTGGATGGTTAACCCGGCAACTGGCCTGGCAGCGTTGGCACTGGATGAAATGTTTCAATCGGCCGAAGTGATTTCTCGCATCAATTTTACGCTGACAGGCTCTTTTGATAAACCGGTAGTGACCGAAGTGAACCGCCACAGTAAACAGGTACCGGTGCCAGTGCGGGTGGCGCAACCAGAGCAACAGAATCGCGAGCAGCAACAGCTGGAGCAAGATGACAAAAAACCACTTCCACAAAGCTGAATGGCGTTTAAGTGCCATTCAACTGAACAGTAAGCCTGAGCCTGAGCACAATTTTCAGCAAGTGACGCATTGCTTGGCGCAATTACCTAAAGCAGAACAACACCTGGTGCTGTTGCCGGAATGCTTTGCCGTATTTGGCGGCGCCGAAGGCTTGCAACGCCAGCATCAGGAGCCACTGGGGCTTGGCCCTTTACAGCAACGTCCTTTACAACAACGCTGTGCGGAGTTAGCCAGACAATATGGCGTCTATTTGTTGGCGGGCAGTATGCCAACCTGCACTGCTGATCCGACGCGCTTTGCTGCCAGCAGCTTGCTGTTTGGCCCGGATGGCCAGCTGCTGGCTGATTATCAGAAGCTGCATTTATTTGATGTCGAGCTGACTGACAGCACTGGCAGTTATCGGGAATCGGCTAGTACCCAAGCCGGCACTAAGCTTAGCTTATACCAGCAGCATAGCCTGAAACTGGGCCTGGCGATATGTTATGATGTGCGCTTTGCTGGCATGATGCAGGCGTTGGCGCAACAAGGCATGAATATTCTGTCTGTGCCCTCGGCCTTTACCGCGCTAACCGGCGAAGCGCACTGGCATAGCTTACTCAGGGCCAGAGCCATTGAAAATCAATGTTTTGTGTTGGCGGCCAATCAAACCGGCCAGCATGCTAATGGCCGCCAGACTTACGGCCACAGCCTGATTATTGACCCCTGGGGCAGGGTGCTGGCTGATGCCGGCACTGAACCAGGCTGGATATCCACCGTAGTGGATTTAACCGACTGCGAGCGACTGGCCCAGACCATGCCGGTAAAGCTGCATAACCGTTTTAACAGTGAGCTAAAAGCATGAATGCCGTAGAACAGAATCTAATTAGTGCCTCTGACTTAACCGCCGCGGATTTGCATAATACGCTGGGCTATTTATTTAACCACCAGCTCGATTTTGCCGATCTATATTTCCAGTCCAGCGTGCATGAATCCTGGGTGCTGGAAGATGGTCTGGTGAAGGAAGGCTCATTTAATATTGAACGTGGCGTGGGTGTGCGGGCCATCAGCGGCGAAAAAACCGGTTTTGCCTATGCCGACAGTATTACGCTTAGTGCTTTACAACAGGCCGCGACCGCGGCACGCGGTATTGCCAGCCATGGTCAGCAGGGGCAAGTGCAGGTTTTCAGCAAAAGCAGTAACAGCCAGATTTACTTACCCTGCGAGCCACTGCAAAGCCTTAGCAATACCGACAAGGTGGCGCTGCTGCACCAGATAGAGGCCTTTATCCGCAGCCTTGACAGCCGCGCAGAGCAGGTGATGGTCAGTTTAACCGGCGTTTATGAAGAAATTCTGGTGGCGGCCAGTGATGGCACCTACGCCACTGATATCCGGCCGTTAATCCGCTTAAACTGCTCAGTGCTGCTGGAGCAAAACGGCCGGCGCGAGCGCGGCAGCAGTGGTGGCGGTGGCCGCCGTGATTATGGTTACTTTTTTGAGTTGCAAGACAATGCCCCGCGCTGGCAGTTTTATGCCCGCGAAGCGGTGCGCATGGCCCAGGTTAACCTGCAGGCCGTCGATGCCCCGGCTGGCACTATGCCGGTAGTGCTGGGCGCAGGCTGGCCCGGTGTACTGTTACATGAAGCAGTCGGCCATGGCCTGGAGGGCGATTTTAACCGCAAGGGCTCTTCTACCTTCAGTGGCAAGATTGGTCAGCAGGTGGCCTCACCACTGTGTACCATAGTGGATGATGGTACCCTCAGTCATCGTCGCGGTTCGCTGAATATTGATGATGAAGGTGTGCCCAGTCAGTGCAATGTATTGATAGAAAACGGCATTTTAAAAGGCTACATTCAGGATAAGCACAATGCCATGTTAATGGGCGTACCACCAACCGGTAATGGCCGGCGTGAATCCTTTGCCCATTTGCCAATGCCAAGAATGACCAATACTTATATGCTGGCCGGTGACAGTAGCCCGGCCGATATTATTGCCAGTGTGAAGCGCGGCATTTATGCGCCTAATTTTGGTGGCGGCCAGGTAGATATCACCTCGGGTAAGTTTGTGTTTTCTGCCTCAGAAGCCTATCTGATTGAAGATGGCAAAATCACCACGCCGATTAAAGGCGCTACGCTGATTGGTAATGGTCCGGCTGCCATGCAGCAGGTGTCTATGGTGGGTAACGATTTACAACTGGATGCCGGTGTCGGTGTGTGTGGTAAGCAAGGTCAGAGCGTACCGGTTGGAGTAGGTCAGCCCACCCTGAAACTGGATGCGATGACAGTGGGTGGCACTCAATAACCCTTTAGGTTGTTGCTCAGTAACAGGTTGGGCTTGTCGCCGTTGCGCGCTGCCCTTACACTGTCGCCATTACATTTTTGCCGACGTATTGCCCCTAAACTTTACGCTTAGTGTTTATTAGCCTGCCTCGTGGCAGGCGCTTTAACAGGAACAGATTATGGCCGCCTTTGGTACCGTTTTTATGCCGCAAATGGCATTAGCCCGCTTTGAAAACTCACAATGGTCAGCGCCACAGCTGGTCGCATCAGACAGTATCACGCTGCATCCGGGCGCTCATGTGCTGCACTATGCCAGCACCTGTTTTGAAGGTTTAAAAGCTTTTCGTCATGCTGATGGCTCAGTTCATTTATTCCGTATGGACCGCAACGTGGCACGGCTGGGGCAAAGCAGCAAGCTGTTGTCGCTGCCGCCCGTCGATGGCGCTATGCTGCAGCAGATGATTATTGATGTGGTGCGGCATTTTGCGGCTGATGTACCAGAAGGCCCGGGCTCTATGTATATCCGGCCAACCCATATTGGCACAGAGCCGGCCATTGGCAAGGCGGCGGCACCTACTGCCAGCTCTATGTTGTATGTGTTGTTATCACCAGTGGGTGATTACTTTGCCGGAGGTGCTAAGCCACTGCGCTTATTGCTAGAAGACAACGCCCGCTGTGCCAGCCATATGGGTATGGTAAAAAGTGGCGGCAACTATGCCAGCGCCTTACAGCCTATTTTAAAAGCCCGCGCCAGCGTGCAGGCTGATCAGGTGTTATTTTGCCCGGGTGGCGATGTGCAGGAAACCGGTGCAGCCAATTTCCTGTTAATTGATGGCAACGAAATCATCACCAAGGCGCTGGACAGCTCCTTTTTACATGGTGTCACCCGTGACAGTATTTTAACGCTGGCCCGAGAGCATGGCCTGACCGTATCAGAGCGCGAGCTAACGGTGACTGAACTGTTAGAGCGGGCCGCCAAGCCAGGCGCAGAAGCGGCGTTGTCTGGTACTGCTGCAGTACTGACTCCGGTAGGCACTCTTATTCATGATGGCAAAGAACATCAGGTGGGCAACGGCCAGCCAGGTGCCACTACGTTAAAACTGCGCCAGGCACTGAATGATGTGCAGTGGGGCAAGGCGGCAGACACACACGGCTGGCTCACCCGCGTTTAATATCATCCTTTTAAGCAGCATTAGCCCCAACCGTGCTAATGCTGCTTGCCCGCTAAGTGTTGTAAGCTATTATCATTATTCATTTTTTAAATTAGTGATGGGGTGGCCGCATGTCCAGTGACATTTTTAGCAACTTACCGCTGTCATTAGCGCAACAGCCGCCGTTAGAGCAACTGAGCTGGCAGGGGCTGGCGCCGCGCTATTTAAGCCTGAATATGTGGCTGCATCTTGGCACTACCCTGCTGTTTACCCTGGTCTGGCTAACTGTGTATTGGCAACCCTGGTGGCCGCTCAGTGCCTCCTTATCGCCACTAGTGCTGTGGGGCGGCATAGTGTTGTCGGTGTATGGCCTGTGGCGCAGCGCTTATTGTTATCTGGCATTTCCACGTAAAGCCTATGCCTTACGCCAACATGATCTGAGTTTTCGCAGTGGTCTGATTTTTCAGCGTTGTGTTACCCAACCTATGTTACGAATTCAGCATATTGAGATAAAGCGCGGCCCGTTAGAGCGGCAAGCCGGTCT
>NZ_DAINOE010000139.1:0-4496 GCF_036735525.1 Arsukibacterium sp.
CATTTGCCGCCTATTTTTCATACCGCAAAGATCAACACGCTCTAGCAGACTAAAGCAAAAAAATAAATGTTATCGGTCAGGTGCAGTCGGAAGTTAACCGCATCGGTTATAAGGTGTACAGCGGCTAGGTTTCATCAAACCCATTATTAATGAGCGCTGTTACCGCTGCTAATGCGGCGGCCGCATCAGGGCCTTGTGCAGTAACTTCAACCGTTTTACCAGGGCTACTGGCCAGCATTAGTAGCGCCAGTACACTGGAGGCATCTGCGGCTTTGCCATCTTGCATCAGTTCAATGCGGGCACTGAACTGTTGACATAATACCGCCAGCTTAGTCGCGGCGCGCGCATGCAAACCTAGTGAATTAATGATGGTTACTGTGGCGCTGAGTTTAGCGTCCATGGTGACGTACCAACTCGCGATGACGAATTTGCACATCATCGCGCTGGCTGCGATAGCTCTCGGCCAGGCTTTCGGCAATATATACTGAGCGGTGCTGCCCACCGGTACAGCCAATGGCAATGGTCAGATAGCTGCGGTTATTGCGTTCAAGATGTGGTAACCAGCTGCTGACAAAGCTGTTGATATGCCAAATATACTTGGCCACCACGGCTTGCGAGGCTAAAAAATCTTTCACGGATTGGTCTAAACCGGTAAGGGGTTTCAAATCCGGCTCCCAATGTGGATTGGGTAAGAAGCGGGCATCAAACACGAAGTCGGCATCTTTGGGAATGCCATATTTAAAGCCAAAAGATTCGAACAACATCACCAGTTTGCCACTTTTCTGGCCAAGAATGCGTTCACGCAGCTGTTCTGCTAACTGATGCACATTCATTTCGGTGGTGTCGATATACAAATCGGCACGGCTGGAGATCGGGTCTAACAAGTGCTGTTCTTGTGAAATGGCCTCATCCAGCGACATCGCCTGATGTGATAACGGATGCAAACGGCGTGTTTCACTAAAGCGCTTAATCAGGCTGGTGTGATCCGCATCAAGATAGAGAATGGTTAGTTCTAACTTGCGGGGTAAATATGACAAAATTTCGGTCAGCTCATCGGGGTCTTGCGGTAAGTTACGCACATCAATACTTACCGCTACCCTTTCATACTGCCCCATAACCGTGGTTGCCAGGGTAGGTAGTAAGTTGACCGGAATATTGTCAACGCAATAGTAGCCTAAATCTTCCATTACTCTGAGTGCGACAGATTTACCTGAGCCAGAGCGGCCACTTACCACCAGCAGTTTCATGTGTCAGTCCCTTGTTGGCTATATTCCATTAATAACTGATAAAGATCGTGATCGGAGGCTGCATGGCGAATTTTGCGGGTCAGCTCCTTTTGACTTAATAATTTGGCAATACCGGATAGAGTAGTCAAATGCGCCTGACATTGTTCTTGTGGAATTAAAATAGCGCAAAAAATATCCACTGCCTGGTTATCAATAGCGTCAAAGGGGATAGGATCTTTGCTCACTACAAATACCAACATGGGTTTGCTGACGCTCTGTAATTTACCATGAGGGATAGCAATACCACCGCCTATGCCGGTGGAGCCGAGCTTTTCACGGGTCATGAGTGCTTCTAAAATACTATATTCCGTCATGTCAGGCAGCTGTTGCTGTGCCAGTTCGGCTATGTATTCCAGAATACGTTTTTTACTGTTAAAAAGAACTGCACTCTTGGTGCAGTTCTCGGCGAGCATAGTGCTTAAGTTCATCATACGCTGATTAATGTCGGGCTATCTTTTCTTTGTGTTTAATGACCTGCCGGTCCAGCTTATCAATCAACTGGTCGATAGCAGCATACATATTCTCGTCTTCTGAGGCCGCAAACACTTCGCCACCATTCAGGTGCAACTTAGCTTCTGCGATCTGCTTCAATTTTTCCACGTTTAGGATGACATGTACATTGTTAATATGATCAAAATGGCGCTCCAGCTTAGCAAATTTATTGTCTACATACTCTCTTAAGGCTGTGGTGATTTCGACATGACGACCAGTTAGGTTGATTTGCATAGACATTTTCCTTCTGTTTAGAACACTTAAAGCAAGGTCTTACGTTGATTAGATGGCGGTATAAATAAAGCTTCGCGGTATTTGGCAATGGTACGGCGTGCCACATTAATGCCTTGATCAGATAAAATCTCTGCCATTTTGCTATCACTCAGCGGTTTAGCCGGATTTTCTGCCGCCACTAATTTTTTGATAAAAGCGCGAATGGCCGTTGAGGAACACTCACCACCGCTCTCTGTACTAACATGACTGGAAAAAAAGAATTTAAGTTCAAAAATACCTCGCGGGCTATGCATATATTTTTGCGTGGTGACCCTGGAAATGGTCGACTCATGCATACTGACCATTTCGGCAACATCATTCAGCACCATAGGTTTCATTGCTTCTTCGCCATGTTCAAAAAAAGCTTGTTGTTGCTGCACAATACAGTTTGCTACCTTGAGCAATGTTTCGTTGCGACTTTCCAGACTTTTCAGAAACCATTTTGCCTCCTGCAGGTGCGACCGGATGAACTGGCTATCAGCAGAGCTTTTGGCATTACGGGACATAGCGGCATATTGCTGATTAATCCGTACCTTTGGTATGGCATCCGGGTTTAGCTCCACCTGCCAGCGGCCTTTCACTTTGCTGACGGTGACATCGGGGATCACATACTGCTGCTCCTCGCGAATAACATCGGCGCCAGGGCGCGGATTCAGGCTATGAATTAACCGCATCACCTCTTTTAACTCTTCTTCTTTGAGTTTAGTCACGCGCAGCAAAGAACGAAAGTCCCGATTCGCTAAAAAGTCAGCATAATCGCTAATCAATAGCTGCGCCTCACGTAAATAGGGCGTAGCCGGGTCAAATTGTTTTAATTGCACTAACAGGCATTCCTGCACTGAACGCGCGCCGACGCCCACAGGATCAAATAGCTGGATGCGTTTGATCACCGCTTCTACCTCATCGGCCTCAACATCGGGCAGGCCAAGCGATTCAAGGATATCGTCACAACTGATGGTGAGTAGGCCGCCTTCGTCAATGGCTTCAATAATGATTTCGGCAATAGTACGGTCAGTGTCAGAAAAAGGCGTTAATTGCATTTGCCAGCGCAAGTAATCTTGCAAACTCTCACTGGTTTCGCCCTGATAGACATTATCATCATCCATGCTATTGCCGGCACTAACGGGCGCAGCGCTGACTAAGTCATCCCATTGATTATCCAGCGGCAAGTCTTCCTGGATGTTTTGCTCGGTCATCGCCTCACTGCTGTCGGGTTCGGTGGGCTCGTCATGACCGTAGTCATCTGTTGTCAGACTGTTGTCTGTCGTGTGCTCACGATCAGGTTGTTGCGGTTCCATTTCGCCATTAAAGCTGTCGTATTCGTCTTCGCCTTCCAGCAGTGGATTAGCATCAAGTGCCTCCTGTATTTCCTGCTGCAACTCCATAGTCGACAATTGTAACAAGCGAATTGCTTGCTGCAGTTGCGGTGTCATGGTCAGTTGTTGGCCTAAGCGAAGTTGCAAAGAGGGCTTCATGTCGTTATTTTTTTCTCCCGTTTAGCCGCGTCATGCTGTGGTGGCGTTTATAAACTAACTATAGCCTGAATTGTTCACCCAGGTATACATCACGTACTTGCTGATTTGCCAACACTTCTTGTGGGGGGCCGGCAGCAATCAGCTCGCCATGGCTGACAATATAGGCTATTTCACAGACATCGAGCGTTTCACGCACATTATGATCAGTAATTAACACGCCGATACCACGCTGGCACAAGTGTTGAATAATTTTTTTTATATCCAGTACCGAAATAGGGTCAACTCCGGCAAAAGGTTCATCCAGTAAAATAAACGCCGGATCAGCGGCCAGAGCGCGGGCAATTTCTACCCGGCGCCGTTCACCACCAGATAAACTCATGCCCAGGCTATGTTTGATATGACCAATATGGAACTCTTCAAGCAAGTCATCAGCCAACTCTTCGCGTCTGCTGTTGCTTAATGCTTTGCGGGTTTGCAAAATGGCCAGTAAGTTTTCATGCACGGTTAATTTGCGAAAAATGGAGCTTTCTTGCGGTAAATAGCCAATGCCGGCACGGGCACGCTGATGAATAGGGGCAAAGGTCATGTCTTCGCCATTAAGAATGATACTGCCTTTATCTGATGGCACTAAGCCAACAATCATATAAAAGGTGGTGGTTTTACCGGCACCATTAGGGCCTAGCAGACCAACAATTTGCCCGGCGTTGACTTCGAGGCTGACATCTTTTACCACCTGACGGCCTTTGTAGCTTTTCGCCAGATGAGAGGCCACTAATTTGCTGGGTGCACTCAACGTCATGGATTGTCCTTAGTTTCCGGCGTAAATATCGTGGTGACTCGCCGGGTATTTTCATCGCTTTGCGCTTGCAACTCCTGCCGCTCTATGTTGTAGCGGATCAGTGCACTTTGCACCAGACTGCCACTTTGCGTCAGTTCGGCATTGCCAGACAGCGTCAGAGTGCGGCTGGCC
>NZ_DAINOE010000140.1:0-4336 GCF_036735525.1 Arsukibacterium sp.
AATACCGATAAAACGCTCAAGTGAACCCAATATTGCACGGTGAATCATCACCGGCACCTGCTTTTCACCACTTTCAGAAATGTAACTCGCCCCCAACCGCGCAGGCATAGAAAAGTCCAGTTGGATAGTACCACACTGCCAGGCACGTCCGATTGAATCATACAAGGTGAATTCTATTTTAGGGCCATAAAATGCGCCTTCACCTGGTTGGTAATCAAATGGCAAGTTGTTTGCTTCTAAAGCGTTTGCTAAAGCAGCTTCAGCTTTATCCCAACTCTCGTCACTACCAATGCGATTCGCTGGTCTGGTAGATAACTTCACCGCGATTTTTTCGGCAAAACCAAAGTCGCGGTATACGTCGTACACCATTTTTATACAACTGGTTACTTCCTGGAAAATTTGTTGCTCGGTGCAAAAAACATGCGCATCATCCTGAGTGAAAGAACGAACTCTCATTAAACCATGCAGCGAGCCTGATGGTTCGTTGCGATGGACAACACCAAATTCTGCCATACGATAAGGCAGATCGCGGTAGCTTTTTAAGCCTTGATTGAAAATCTGAACATGGCCAGGACAATTCATTGGCTTAACCGCATAAGTGCGTTTTTCAGACTCTGTGGAGAAAATGTTATCTTGATACTTTTCCCAATGTCCGGATTTTTCCCACATGCATACATCTAAAATCATCGGCGCTTTTACTTCTTCATAATCGTATTCGACTAATTTTTCGCGCATATAATTTTCGACAGTTTTGAATATGGTCCAACCATCGTTATGCCAGAACACCATGCCCGGTGCTTCTTCCTGCCAGTGAAACAGGCCCAGCGCCTTACCAATTTTACGATGGTCACGCTTTTCGGCTTCTTCTAACTGCAACAGATACGCTGCCAGCTGTTTTTTATCAGCCCAGGCGGTGCCATAGACCCGCTGCAACATTTTGTTCTTCGAATCGCCACGCCAGTAAGCGCCGGCCACTTTCATTATTTTAAAATGCTGGCAAAAGCGCATATTCGGCACGTGTGGGCCGCGGCACATGTCGATGTATTCTTCATGGTGATACAAGCCTGGCTGGTCGTCCTTGCTGACGTTTTGCTCAAGGATTTCCATTTTGTAGCTTTCGCCACGCGCTTTAAACGTATCAAAGGCTTCTTGCCAGCTCACTTTATGCTTAATGACATCATATTCGGTTTTAGCCAGCTGCAGCATGCGCGCTTCCAAAGCCGCTAAATCGTCACTGCTAATGGGCTGTTCTAAATCGACGTCGTAGTAAAAGCCGTTATCAATCACCGGGCCTATGGCCATTTTCACGCCAGGCCACATTTGTTTGATGGCATGACCAAGTAAGTGCGCGCAAGAATGGCGGATAATCTCCAGGCCTTCCTGATCTTTGCTGGTGATAATACTTAAGCTGGCATCGGTGGTGATGGGGTCGCAGGCATCGACTAACTGGCCATTCACCTTACCGGCAATGGTGGCTTTGGCTAAACCGGGGCCGATGTCTTTGGCAACATCCATAACAGAAACAGTGTGATCAAAAGCGCGCTGGCTGCCATCTGGCAGAGTAATAACTGGCATGATAATTCCTTAACAGTGGTGGCCCATACCAAGGGTCACTTGTGTAATAGTGAAGCGTCATCACCCACAGTCAGACAGTTAATGGCTTATACCAAAAGGCATTTGCCAGACTATGCAAGGTAACAACTTAAGTAATAACATAGGTAAAATCCAAAAAAGCGCGGCTATAGTAACATTAGGCTGCGAAGTTGACTACTCAGGCTTGACTAGTTTGAGGAGACTAAGCAGCGGCAGGCTTTGGCTTCGCCATTTAGCCAAAGACCAGGCAAGGTCACCGCTTTGGTAATTATTGGCGCTATAATGCTGGCCGATACAGAACAAAGCGGGCCAGTCGCATAAGGGCCGGCATAAATAAGCTCACCATGCTGAAAAACCAGTACCGCAGGCGTGGCCGGCAAGGTTAAACCCGCCTGAAGCACCTGATCGTACGTTAGCTGAGTTTGCGCCTGAGCAGCCAACAGGTATTTTTCTTCGAATTGAGTGATATGCAGCTTAGCCCTGCTGTTACAAATACAGTTAGCTTGTTGTACGTGCACTACCTGAATACCAGGCATCACCGCAAGGCCTAGCTGGTGCAACTGAAAGCTGCGACTGTTAAGCCAGTTATTTTGCAGCTTAGGATCAAATTGACCGTAGTGCTGGTTACCAAAGTAAAACAAGGCGACACTACTGAGTATTAACCAGCTCAAAAACACCACCACAGCCAGCCAAACTTTACGCCGTGGTGTCATGTAAAACATGGTATTAGACGACAAACTTTTTAGACTCAGCACTCAAGGCCGTGGTAATGGTCGATAACTTATCAGAACATTTCAGTACATTATCACCCAGAGATTTTTGCTCAGAGGTCATTTGGCTTAATTGCTGAGCACTTTGGGCAATTTCACTGCTGGACGCACTTTGTTGCTGTAACGAGTTTGACATCACATCAGATGACGTAGCGACTTGTTGCGCTTGCTGTAAAATTACCTGTAATAATTCACCGCTCTGCTGGGCATGAACACGGGTACTGTCTAACTGCTCTATACTGCGTTTTACTTCGGTAACTGATTGCGAGCTATTGGTGACTAAGCGCTCAATCATACTTTTTATTTCATCCGTTGAGCCCCGGGTGCGCGACGCCAGTGTTCGCACTTCATCGGCGACTACCGCAAAACCACGCCCCTGTTCACCCGCCCTGGCAGCCTCAATTGCCGCATTGAGTGCTAATAAATTGGTTTGCTCGGCAATCGACTGGATCACATCCAACACTTTGCGGATATCAACAGTCGCACTTGCCACATCGTTAACTTTATCGCCGGTATCGCTTAATTGTTGTGCCAACTGTTTTACTGAATCAATAGTACTGCCCACCGAAGCCTTGCCATCAATAGCAGCTTGCTCAGCTTCACGGGCAAAATTTAATACCTGCTGCGATAAATTAAACACATCCTCTATGCTATGTGACATTTGCTCGGTAGCTGAGGCTATTCTGTCAACTTCATTCATTTCGCTGAGCATGCTGTCAGACAGAGCCTCACCTTCATGCAATAAACTGCTGGATTCGGCTTTTAACACCTGAGTCTGATGTTCTATGGTCTGAATGGTTGACTGTAGCGTGGCCTGAGCCGCATTAAAGTTATCAATAACGCGCGACTTTAAATCGGCACAACGGTGAGTTAACACCACTTTATTATCCTTAGTTAACATATTCTCGGTAGCATTAAACAAGGCTTGGCCTACCAACCCTTCGCGTAAGCTTTGCCGGCAAATCAGCACTAACACCGCAGCTTCAGCCACTACAAAGAGTGCGTGTAATAATATGATATTCAAAGAAAGGCTTTGCTCAGGCACCAAATACACAGCCGCGCCTTGCATTTGCAGGTACATGAATAGCAAATGGTGCACTGCTATGGTGGCCGCAGCAACCAGGACAACCAGATAATCACGAAAAGAAATCAGCACGGCGAGCAACACAAAAATCCCGAAGTGCATTTCAAGTAAGCCTGAAGACTGGTGAATATGCAGCGCAGCAAAAAACATAAAACTAACACCGAAACTCAGCCTGGCAATGAGCTGATCACCCAATAACTTATATAAAAACAGCGGTACCAGCGCGGCCGGCAAGCCAATTAACAATGCAGGAAGCCAGGTACTGTGCCAACTTGCCAGCAATAACGCCATCAAAAGCAACGTTATGTTTATCGCATTCATAATACTAAAAGCTTGAACTCTAAAACGTGGGGCTATAGCAGGCATGAAAACTCCGGAGGCTGTTTAGATTCACTAAGAGTAAAAAAATTTTTTATACGAGCCAGTTAATAGATATCGATCAATGATTTTTCAGCGAAATAAGCCATACTCAATATAGCATAAACTCTGGAGTCAACAAATGTGGCAGGCAATTGCAGAGCAAATTAGCAGTGAGTTGGATGTTGAATTTACCATTGAACATAAAACGCCACTCACTGGTGGTGATATTAATCTGGCGTTTAAAATCAGCGGCCAGGGTAAGCAGTTTTTCGTCAAACTGAATCAACGGGAACAATTAGAGCAATTTGAAACCGAAGCCCTGAGCCTGCAAGCACTCAGACAACAACACTGTATCAAGGTGCCTGACGTGGTGTGTTATGGCCAAACCTTAGACAAGGCCTTTTTGGTGCTGCAATACTTACCACTGGTTAGTGACAGCCAACGCGGTTGGCGATTGCTGGGTCAGCAGCTGGCTACATTACACATGAACCATGATCAGGCTATGTATGGCTTTGACTGGGATAATATG
>NZ_DAINOE010000141.1:0-4335 GCF_036735525.1 Arsukibacterium sp.
GGTGCTATTGCCCTGTTGGTAGACAAAGCGAAATAAGCTGAGCGCCGGTTAGAAAATCGCGCGCACTGCGCGCGATTTCGCGCTTCGCCAATAAGAATAAAAACATAAGATATTGTTTTAATTTAAAATAAAATATGGCACGGTTTTTTCATTACAGTATTCCATTGCCCTTACGGATACTGTTATGGATATTAGTTTACCGCAACGAAAACCTTACCTGCGCTACCTGCTACTCGTGGCAGGCTTTGCTCTGCTAAGCGGGGTAATCTATCAGTTATCACGACCTGTGGTACCTGCCATATCGCTGGCACAGTACCCGTTGACAGCTGTGCAACAAGGCGAGTTAACACTATATAGCGATGCACTGGGCGAATTAATTGCCCGACATCAGCGCTTACTCACCGCACCCGCGGCCGGAGTAGTAACTGAAATTTTTTACCATCCGGGCAGTGAAGTACAAGCTGACACGGTTATTTTACGGCTGGAAAACCCAGAGTTAGACTTAAAAGTCATCGCAGCAGACAACGCGCAGCAAAAAATGCAGGCCGAGCTAACGGCTTTCGATTCGCAGCAGATCAGCCAGCAATTGGAGCAACAAAGCCGGCTGGCAGAAATGGAAAACCAGTTACAACAAGCCGAGCTCGAACTTAAGGTAAATCAGGAATTAGCCGCCAATGGCATTGCCGCCCGCATTGAGTTGCAACGTGCTGAATTAAAGGTAACGCAGCAACGTCAAAAACTGCAATTTGAACAACAACGCTATGCCCAATTTTCCCGCCAGCAGCAGGCAGAAAAGGCACATAAAAACCTGCAGTTAGCTCAACTGCAAAACGAATATAAGCTGTTGTTAAAGCAGCAAAATAATATGCAATTAACCGCAGGGTTTAATGGCTATATTCAGCAGTTAGAGGTAGAGCTGGGCCAGAGCATCAGCAGTGGCCAGGCGCTGGCGCGAGTGGGTAGCCAGCATCAGCTTAGCGCACGCATTTTGCTAAACCAGCGCCATACCGAACTGATACAGATTGGCAGCCCGGTTATTATTCACACCCGTACCGGCCAGATAGAGGGCCAGATCAGCCGGATAGAGGCTCTGGTACAAAATGGTACTGTCGCAGCCGAAGTTGCCTTACCAGACCAACTGCCGCCTGGCAGCCGGCCCGCCCAACATATTAGTGCCAAGGTGTTGCTGCAACATCAACCCAACGCCTTATATATCGCACAAACACCCGGGCTTAGACCCAACAGCACGCAAACGCTGTTTGTCCAGACTGGTGCTGGTAAAGCAGAGCCACGGCTAGTGCAATTTGGCGAGTTGTCTGACCGCCAATTACTCATTGAATCTGGCGTACAAGCCAATGACCAGCTACTGGCTTATGACAAGCCAGACTGGCAACAACACCCTTATCTGACCCTGCAATAAGCCTATCAGGAGCTAACATGACATCTGCACTTATTACCCTGCACAATATCAGTAAATCGTTTCGCCATGCCAATATTGCCACCCTGGCATTACAGGACATTAGCCTAAGCATTTATGCTGGCGAATTTGTCGCTATTACCGGGCCATCCGGTTGCGGTAAATCCACCCTGCTGAATATCCTCGGCTTAATGGACACCGCCGATCAAGGTGACTACATGCTGGCAGATATTAATACCAGTAAACTTAGTACCAACCAGCGCACCGCTATTCGCAACCAGCACCTTGGTTTTGTCTTTCAATCATTTAACCTGATTGATGCTATGACGGTGTTTGATAACGTTGCCTTACCGTTACGGCACCGCGGCGTAAAGCGTGCAGAGCTGACACGGCGCGTCAATGCCTGTTTGTCTGAGGTTGATATGAGCCATCGCGCCAGCTTTTACCCGAACCAGCTGTCTGGCGGCCAGCAGCAGCGTATTGCCATTGCCCGTGCGCTGGCGTGCTCACCACAGTTACTGCTGGTAGATGAGCCCACCGGAAACCTGGACAGTAAAAACGGCGATGCAGTAATGCAGTTACTGCAACAATTAAACCAGCAAGGCACTACTATCGTGATGGTAACGCACGACTTTCGTTACAGCCGCCTTGCCACACGCCAGATCCAATTACTTGATGGCAACATCGTCGCCGAACAACAGCAAAATAAGGATGTTGCCTGATGCTTTACTTACATGCCTTAACCTTTGGCTTAAAACGTTTGTATTTACAACCCCGGCTGTGCCTGCCGGTTATTGTTAGCCTGGGGCTGTCGCTGGCGGCGGTACTGGTGGTGCTAACACTATGCTACACCATTTTGATCCAGCCGCTGCCGCAGGTACGCCAGGCTGAACAGCTAACAGTGCAACAGGTTAACCTGCAGTTTGGCAGCATTGACGTCGGCTTTATTGATAAGCACCGCTTTGTTAGCCTGCAACGCCAGTTCGCCAGTTATGGCGACTGGGGCTTTTTGACCAGCAGCACACAAGACAGCGTTGAAGCCAACGCAACGCGTTTTAGCGCTACAGTATTTTTTAGCAGCAATAACACGCCGCAATTGCTCGGTATTGCCTTAATTAATGGCCATGCGCCTGCTCAGGCCGACGCTGAGCAAGCCGTATGGATATCAGAAAGTTTGTGGCAAAACCGCTTTAATCGCAGCGCCGACGTTGTTGGCAAGTCTTTAACTCTGCAAAATAAAACTTACAGTATCGCCGGCGTGATGCCCGATTTTTATGCTGCGGCAGATAATCACCAGTTTAGCGCAGAACAAGTGTGGCAAGTATTTGATCCTGCCACCACAGCGCCGCTTTCTGAATCGACCCGGTTTGGCAGCAAGGCCAGCATTATTTTACGCAGCGACGGCGCGCTACCCTCAGACGCTGAACTGGCGCAATGGCTGGAGAATGAGAAACAACAAGCGCCTAGAGCACTGGCACCGATGTTTCAAAGGGCGAGTTTCAAAACCAGCCAACAAGGTTACCGCCAGTATTTATTGGCTGACAGCCAGAAACTGCTGTGGTTGCTGCTGGCCGTTACCACTGGTTTATTCAGCATTGCCGCGCTAAACCTGACCAATGTACTGCTGGCGCATTACCAGGGCCGGCACCATGAGTTTGCCGTGCAAACCGTTAGTGGCTGTCGCAGTTCAACCTTGCGATTGCTGATTGCACTGGAAAATGTCAGCTTAATATTGCCAGCAATATTGCTAGCGCTGCTGGCAGCCCAATGGTTGTTCCGGTTAATACCTACCCTGGCGGGTGACGCCATTCCACTGGCACAAAGCGTGACGTTAAACGGCATTACGCTATTAAGTGCTGCCGCACTCGGTGCCATACTGCTATGGCTATTCAGCCTGCCGGTATCCAGCAGCGAAAACGGCCTGACAACAAAGCTGAATCAAAGCGGCAAGGGCAGTAGTAAACAGCAAAAAGCCTTGTTGATAAAATGCCTACTACTACTGCAGCTGACTATAGCGTCAGTATTGATCACCAGCACCGCCGCGCTGGCCTGGCATAGCTACAAAGAAATTTTTACCGGTTGGGGGTTTAATATGGTAAATAGCTATCAAATACGGCTGCAAAAAGACCAGCAATTTACCGTATTATCCGACAGCGGCGACAGTAGTACAGCAGAGCAACGGGTAAGCCGTTACCGGCAACATAGGTTGCAGCTGCAACAGGCTTTACAACAACACTGGCCCCAGGCAACGGTATTAGATAGCGACAACCAACCGATATCAGACGCATTTACCATTGGTACGCTTAAATCTGCCGCTGACGCGCCCAATATCGAACACACTGTTGCAGTAGTAGAACCGCGCCATTTTGCAACCTTTGGCATAGCACTGCTGCATGGCCGGAGCTTTAGTGCCGATGAAGACCCACGCGCCATAATTGTTGACCTGAATTTCGCCAGCTTGCTGCATCCAACAGATCCCGCGCAAGCTGTCGGGCAAACATTATACGCCAATAATAAGACCCAGCAGATTATTGGTATTGCCGCTAATGTTAAAACCAGCCGAAAACCGCTGCCGCACGTCTATTCACCGCCCAATGCCAGGAACCCGGTTATCGACTGGCAGCAACTGGTGTTGGTGTTGCCTAAACAACAGCTTATTACTGAGGCCGATGTTAGTCTGGCGCTGGCTGAACTGGCAACCGGCTACAACATTAAATTGTTTCCGCTGCAGCAATTGTGGCAAGATCTAACCAGACAAAGTCGGATCTATTTTTATCTGATCTGTCTTATCAGCGCTACCACCCTGTTACTGGCATTGCTAGGCACTGCTGGTGTCAGCCAAATGCGGGCTCAGCAACGGCGTTACGAGCTGGCAGTGCGCATGGCCATCGGTGCCAGTCAGCAGAACCTGCTCTGGC
>NZ_DAINOE010000142.1:0-4294 GCF_036735525.1 Arsukibacterium sp.
TGGATTGATCTATTGCTGATAGCTGCTTAGTTGTGCCTGTCTAAAATCTTGTGCTATTCTTTACCGCATAAGCCCTGAATATAGACTATTGGATTGATCTATTGCTGATAGCTGCTTAGTTGTGCCTGTCTAAAATCTTGTGCTTAGTTGTGCCTGTCTAAAATCTTGTGTAGTTGTGCCTGTCTAAAATCTTGTGGCATTGGCAATAATTGGCAAGCCCAACAGTGGCAAACCGAGCAGCAGCGAGCACAGTGTTAAGCGCAGTCTTAACTGCAGCATCAACCCCAATACCTTTATACATTGCCTGCTTATATTCATATCCTTATTTCTCCCACGTTCAGCCATTTTTATGTGATGCATCGCTGCTAGGTTAGCAAAGCCAATGTGACTAAAAAGTCGCTGACATGTGGAAGATGCAGCTAAGCCCGGCTTGATGTGTGCTGCGGTAATCATTAAGCTGGTTCGAGCATAGCAACAGCCCTTGGATAACTCAAACCAGCAGCTATTGGCTTGCCATAAACACGCTAGCAATATCAGCATAAACAAACGAATATCGGCACAAGCAAACAAAAAATGGTATTCACTCAATCGGAGGCAAGGTGATGAGGCTACTGATAGTAACTGATATTTTCGGTGTGTGTATCGGCCTTAGCCGCTTGTTGCAGGATCTCGCCGCCGTTGCCAGCCGGGTACAGCTTGTTGATCCTTATCATGGACAGGCACAGCATTTTGCGGATGAGCAGCAGGCCTATGCCGCCTATAGCGCACAATGCGGCCATAATGCCTATGGACAATGTGTCGCCTCCGCCTTGCAAACTGCCACAGCGCCGTTTGATTTTGCCATTGGTTTTAGTGCTGGTGCCAGCGCCTTATGGCGCGCCTTGGCGCAAGCTGATGCCGATACGGTAAAACAAGCGATACTGTTTTATCCCGGGCAGATTTATCAACATCTGGCGCTAACCCCGCAGCTGCCTGTGCAGGTTGTTTTTGGCCACAGCGAGCCACATTTTGCAGTGGCTGATATTTGCAGTCAGTTACAACAACAGCCGGGTGTAACAGCCGTTAGTACAAACTACGCGCACGGTTTTATGAATCCGGCGTCACAAGCTTTTAGTGAGGCTGGTTATCAGCAGCAGTTAAGCAAATTACTAAGTCTTCTGTCTCTCGGGGCGGGCCTGGAGCTTTGAACATTTTTCTTTGAAAAATAAGTCATATTCAGGTTTAGTATGGCTGTATGCTAGGCAGTTGCTCTGGTAATCACGTTTAAAAGGCAAAAGAAATTGAAACTAGTGCTGTTACCAGGAATGGACGGAACCGGGCAGTTGTTTGAGGCCTTGGTAAAGTATTTTCAAAGCCTGTCCGCGCAAGAACAAGCCGTGCAAGGAGAAAGTCTGACAGTGCAGGTTTTGCCTTTGCCAATTGCCGGTGCACAAGACTACCGCAACCTAGCTGCTAAGGTGTTGCAGCAACTTCCGTCAGAAGATTTTATTCTAGTTGCCGAATCCTTTTCAGGCGGCATTGCCGCCTGTCTTTCTCAGCAAGCGGTGCTGCATTTAAAAGGCATTATTTTTGTGGCATCTTTTCTGTCAGGCCCCAAAAAGCTAATTGCTTATCTGGCATCGCATTTACCACTACGCCATTTAGCACATCTGCCTTTTTCTAACGCCGTTTATCGGTTGCTGATGTTGGGTAAAGAAGCAACACCTGGGCAAATAGCGCTATTTCGTTCTGCGTTAAATACTGTTCCCGCCAATGTGCTGAAGTTAAGGCTCAGGGCCATTGCCGAGGCCGAGTATGATGGGTTTACATCGGATGTTCCTGCTGTCTATATAGCAGCGGCAAACGACAGGCTGGTGCCGGCAATAAAAAAACGGGAATTTGTGCAAGCATATAGCGACATAGCTTTTGCAGAAATTGCCGGTCCGCACTTTATTCTGCAAGCGAACCCCAAAGACAGTGCCGCTACAATATTAAAAGCTGCCAATCTTATAAAAAACAGAAATTGCTGTTAACTTAGTGCCTCACAGTTTGACATATCAATTTTTGGACCATCATGCTTAATACCGAGAGAATTAAGGCCGCAGCAAATACAGATGCTTACATGGGGTCGGTCGTATGGAGCCCTGCTAAATCAGTGTGGTTTCTCAGCCATTTAATAGCAACTGCTTTCGTCGCGCCATTTGTGATGACGATTTCGTCCTTCGGTATATTTTTGCTGCTAACGGCCATTACACTGTGCTTTGGTCACTCGCTTGGCATGCACAGACTGCTAATCCACCGGTCGTACGAATGCCCTAAATGGCTGGAGTATCTGTTTGTGTACCTGGGAACCCTGGTCGGCATGACTGGGCCCATCGGCATGATGAAACAGCATGATTTGCGAGACTGGGCGCAGCGCCAAACCCGCTGTCATGATTACCTGCTACATGGTTCCGGCATGTTAAAAGACGGTTGGTGGCAACTAAACTGCGATCTGCAATTGCAAAATGGCCCCACCTTTCATATTGAACAGGAAGTGCTTGCTGATCCGTTTTATCGCTTTATTGAAAAAACCTGGATGTGGCAACAACTGGTCCTTGCTATACCGCTGTATTGGATGGGGGGCTTAAGTTGGTTGGTTTGGGGCGTGTCGGTGCGAATAGCGGTGTCCGTGGGTGGCCACTGGCTTATCGGCTATTTTGCGCACAATGACGGTGAACGAACCTGGCGGGTCGAGGGTGCTGCTGTCCAGGGGCATAACATTCGCTTGGCAGGCCTGCTTTCTATGGGAGAAGCCTGGCACAATAATCATCACGCTTATCCAGGCTCGGCTATGCTTGGGCTATACACCGATGAGCCAGATCCGGGCTGGTGGGTGCTAAATGCGCTGCGTAATTTGGGGGTGGTTAAAAATATTCGGTTACCAATACAGTTACCCTTGCGGCCGGAGCTAATTGCTGAAGCTACTGATCTTGACCGCCGGGTAGAGCGAGTGCCGGAGGATTGTGACATTGCCAAATTTATTAGAAGAGGCTGACTAGAATGTCGCCAACTCTACCATTACCCGTTTTATTAATGTCGAAAGTGAGTTGAGTATTAGCTTGGCAACCAAGATAAAGCGGGTATAGATGCTGTATCTAAAAATATAAGTAAATTAGCAGCATAGCTAGATACGGCTACTGGTGGTAATCGATATTTTCAGTGTGGGTAGCGGCCTTAGCCGCTTGTTGCTGGATCTCGCCGCCGTTGCCAGCCGGGTACAGCTTGTGGATCCTTATCATGGACAGGCACAGCATTTCTTTACCCTAAACCGTCTAACCCTACGCAATTTTATGGCCGTTATCAGCAATCGAGGCTATGTCCAGGAGTAGTAAATGTATATTGGTATATTTTTAATCATTTGTGCGGCAGTTTTTATGTATAGGGTTGCACAATATGAAAAACGGCGGGGTTGGCTGTGGGGTAGTCTGACAGCGCTTATAATTCTGTTGCTTTCTCAGGTCATTTTAGCGACCTATCTGCCGTCACTAGTCGGGGTAATACTGGCATACATGTTAATGATGGCAGCCAACATTTATCGGCCGGTAAAAAAAGGGCCAATTTAATCACCACACGGGGATGCCCAACTATGCGCGACACCTTAAGACAAAAAATTATTGCAGTGTGTGATAAGAAAATGCTCGCCAAAGGCGAAACCGTAGGCGTGTCGTTTTACGCTTTTTTCGCCAACAAAAATGACGACCCGGCGCTACTGATGGAAGCCGCAACCTGGTGGATCCAAACCCACCGGCTGGATCATTTTGAAAAAGCGCTGAAAATAAAGCAGCTGGTTCAAACCGGATTGTAACAGTGCTTTTTTGTTATATTACATCTATTGCACTACTATTCGTACGTTATTTTGTACTGCAAGGTGAGTTATGAGCCGTATTCATTTTGATGAAGACATTCAGCCGTTGTCTGAATTCCGCGCTGGTGTTGCAAGCTATATAAAGCAAATCAACGAAACCCGCCGCCCGCTGGTCATTGCCCAGCGTAGCAAAGGTATAGCCGTAGTGCTTGATGTAGCTGAATATGAAGCAATGCAGGAAAAGATCGAATTGCTGGAAGAGTTACGTATGGCCAAAGCGCAACTGAGTTCAGGTGCTGGTGTTAGCAATAACGATGCAAGGGGGCAGGTCTTGCCTTTTGCCTGTGCTGGCTGGCAAATCCCGAGGAGTAATAAGTAAATGTTAGGTTGATTTCAGGCTCTTAACCGTCTTCGCGGGCTTGGCCCAATCGATCGGCGGAAGCGAAGTGAACCCGCCGGCCGTGAAGT
>NZ_DAINOE010000143.1:0-2382 GCF_036735525.1 Arsukibacterium sp.
AAAACCCTTATTCGTGAACATAGCCAGCAGCTGTTCAGCCTTCAGAACTACCGTTATAGCCGCGGTAGTACCGGTGGTTCCAGTGGTCAGCCGCTCACCTTTTATATGGATCAACACCGGGTTAGCCATGATGTTGCCGCTAAATTACGCGCAACCCGCTGGTGGGGCGTGGATATTGGTGATCCTGAAGCGGTGATCTGGGGTGCCCCCATAGAGCTGGGTAAACAAAGCACGGTTAAAACACTACGAGATAAACTGTTTCGCTCCGTGCTAATGCCTGCCCTGACATTAACGCCAGAGCTAATTAATCAACAACTACAGCAACTTATTCAGCAAAAACCGGCAATGATTTTTGGCTATCCTTCCGTCATATACCGGCTATGCCTGGCAGCGAAACAGCAACAACTTGCCCTTGACCAGTTAGGTGTCAAAGTGGTGTTTGTGACCTCAGAAATGCTGTACCCCCATGAGAGAGCCGTGATTAGCAATAGCTTTAATTGTCCGGTGGCCAATGGCTATGGTGCCAGAGATGCAGGCTTTATTGCGCATGAATGCCCGGCGGGCAAGATGCATATCAGTGCTGAGGATATTATTGTTGAGCTTATTGATGAACAGGGGCAGCCGGTAGCCCACGGCGAGATCGGGGAAATCGTAACGACCCACTTAGCCACTCCCGGCTATCCTTTTATCCGCTATCGCACCGGTGATTTAGCAAGATTAGATCCCTCACCTTGCTCTTGTGGTCGTGGTTTACCAGTATTAGCGGAGGTTCAAGGCCGGCGCAGGGATTTTTTGCTCACCACTAAGGGCGATCAACTCCACTCCTGGGGCGTCGTGTATTTATTACGTGATCTGACTGACATCGATAAATTTAAAATGATTCAACATACCAAAAATCAGATTGAGTTACTTATTGTGGCCAATAAGGCACTAAGCTCTGAGCAACAAAGCCAGCTGCGTCAGCAATTTCAAACATTGCTGGGTGCGGATATGAACATCGACATCCAGCAAGTGCAGGATATCCCTGCCTCAGCAAATGGAAAATATTGTTATGTTGAAAATAAACTGGCTTCTTAGTGCCCTGCTCTGCTCCGTGGGCGTGCTGGCACAATCACAACCGGTGCTCTGGCATGAGGGCACTAAAGATATCCGCGGTGCAACTAACCGTTATAGTTATCATCAGGCCTATATAGAATGGCAAACCCCCATGGGCGATTGGTTTGATAAAAACGGCCACTATCTGGGTGATGCTCCTTATAGTTTGTTACAAGTTGATGCCAAAGCCGACAATTGGCTAATTTGGGATCTGAATACGTTAATACCTCATATATCCACAACAGCTCAATTGGATTTACTGCTGAGATTACAGCCAAACAGTAGTGGGCACCTGATGGTAGCCAGCAAAGAGCAAGGTTATCAGGTGGCACCCTCACTGGTACTTGAGTTTAACGATAAAAAACGTATGCGGATAAATGCTGTTATGGATACCTATCTGGATACCAGCACCTACCGTCATCTTGGTGGTCGTAACACCTTAAGGGTGTCTGAAAAAAATCCGCTACTGTTAGCCTTTGATTTAAGTCAGATTGATCGCGCAAAACTGTCTGCTGTTAAACTTGAGCTGCACCGGCAACGTCAGTCCGGTACACCCGCGATAGGAGTTTTCCTGTTACGGCAACCCACAATGGAAGATCCCGTCTATCCGGCACAGCTGGCAGAACACAGTATTTTCAATGAACAGTTCACTCGCAGCAACTGGATGACTGACTGGCAGGATCTCGCTCCGCGCAGCAACATTGAACGGGTGCAGGCTCCCGCCCATTCATCCGCATCTCATGCCCTTAAGGTGTCCTTTAGTACCCGGCAAAATTTGGCGCTAAGCATGAGTCTTTTTACTCAAAAATTGCTTGGTGCAGAGCCTGACAGCTTATTCTTCGAGTACGATTTATATTTAGCAAAAAACTGGCTGCAAGGCGAAGGCGGCGGCAAATTTCCTGGTTTTGCGGGTACTTACGGCCGTGCCGGCTGGGGAGGCCGTAAAGCAGACGGTACAAATGGCTGGTCAGCCCGGGGGCAATTTCTCAGTGCCATTAGCTCGGATGATCAGTTAAAAGGATTAACGCCCTTAGGCAGCTATCTCTACCTGAATGGTTCAAATCAAAGCCATGGTGAAGTTCATCCATGGCGACAACACAGCAGCAAATTAACCCGTGAACGCTGGTATAAAATTAGTCAGCAACTCACCCTGAATACACCAGGCAAAAACGATGGTGAGTTACAGGTATGGGTTGATGAAAAACTGGTTTTACACCGGTCTGATTTAAATTTTCGTACTGTCCCTGAACTGAAAATAGAGCGATTATGGTTCAATTTTTACCACGG
>NZ_DAINOE010000143.1:2392-4286 GCF_036735525.1 Arsukibacterium sp.
ATAAACCACGACACGATATGGATTTATACATTACCAATATACGTGTCGCTCTTCCTAATACTGAGAAACGATGATCGTTGAGCATATTAATCATCGCTATGGCAGTTATCGCGGGTATATCCGCTTACTGCTGGCTAACCTGCGCTGTAAACTTGGGCATTACCAGAAATTACATCAGCCTGACTGGCGTCGGGTGAGACGTTTGGTCTTTGTCTGTCAGGGTAATATTTGCCGCTCGCCCTACGCTCATTATCTGGCACTTAAGCACACAGATCAGGTCGCTTCTCTGGGCTATGCCACAACCAGCAATAAACCAGCATACCCGCTCGCACTTAAAGTAGCCAAAGCCCGTGGTGTCGATATGAGTGCACATTTAACTACGGATATCACCGATTTTGTCTTTGCGCCCGGCGATTTACTGTTAGTGATGGAGGACAGACACCTACCTAAGGTGCAACGCCAGGCTGAGCAACATCAGGCTCAAGTTGCGTTATTAGGCTTATGGGCCAACCCCACTACCGCCCTGCTTTATGATCCTCATAGCCTGAGCGAGCCATACTTTCATAGTTGCTATCAACGGATTGAAAGTGCAGTTTCAGCCCTTATGGACGATTTTTTGCGTTCGCAAGCGACGTAATAGCGGCTGCAGCATTTTTTGTGCGGCCTGACGTAAGTCTGCAAAAAAAGGCGCGGGATCATCCAAGGCAAAAACATAATATCGACAGCGTGGATGAAAAAAATAGCCCATAAAGGCGGCCAACTCAGACCATTTATTAAAATGACATTGTGGATCCATAATTTTATCAGGCTGCAGCACTATACGGGCTATCCGTTTAAGCTCCGGGATCATATAGCGGCAATACCGGAGTTTAATGTCAGGCTGCTTAACGGGTTGCTGCGATGCCAGCCCCTTTACCAAATGGCTGGCAAAGCATGCACCTGCTGCGACAGAAAGCGGAGTGCTGCCCCAAAAGCGACCATTAATCTCCATTAACACATACTGTTTATGACCTGGGTCATATCGATACTCCACCATTGCCACTCCTTGCCAGTTAAGCCGCTTCAATAACGCTTTGGAGCGCTCAGCACATGCCTGATGCAACTGGTTATCGACGGCTTTACATAAACTGGCAGATCCCCCTTCTGGCGGCCATTCATGCACCCTTTCATGCTGGAACTGTATTAAGGATTCCCCATCACGGCATAAAAAAAACTGCCCTAAGCCATGGCCGGCATAATAACGCTGGATCATCGGGAAATAGCCAATTGCCTGGTAGGGCGCCAAACAAGCGTTTAATTCCTGCAGGTTCTGACAATACTGGATTTTATGTAACGGCAAGCCAGCCTGTTGCAACAACGCCGATACCTGATGCGGATTAGCCCACTTTAATATCAGCGGATACTGCAGTTGGGTTTCTATCTCGCCAAGTTCTGATAAGGCTGTCAACTGCCAGCTCGCAGGCGTATCTATGCCCACGGCAGCAGCATTCTGCTGAGTCAGGCTTTTATCCAGCACTGTTGCCATAGCGGCGTCATCAGCAAACAGCAGTTTAAAATGCAGCACCAGCTGCGCCCGCCAACGATTCAACATCGCAATATCGGTTTCACTAATAGCAATTAATGCCGCGGGCTTAGTCAGTTGCCCCAGCTGCAACAGCTGCTGTAACAGAGGCTCGCCATCTTTTGCGCGCACCAACGGCTGTTGACAATATTTAGATACCAACCCCAGCGCTGACCGTTTGCGCCCCAATGCCGTCACTGCAAAACCACAGCGGCCCAGATCCCGGATAATGGCCAGACCAATCGGCGAATCAGCGCCCAACACCACGACTTTCATATCATAACCTGCATTACACTATCCCTTGGTTAATTCAGGTGATCATTCAAACCATTC
>NZ_DAINOE010000144.1:0-4203 GCF_036735525.1 Arsukibacterium sp.
TATTTGTATGTGCAGAGTTTATAACCCTACTGTCTTGCTCAAGATTTATTGATTGCTATTGAAGATAGTATTTTGGGAAGATGAAGCACTCAGAAAAAAGCCGCTCTAATTCAGCGGCTTTAGTAGATTAACAACACAGGTTTTTAATCAGTTAAGCGTCATTATCACTTTAACTTTATCAGTTACATTTGCAGCATCAATATAGCCAATACCATACTCATTACTGCTTACAAACTGAATAACTTCGTCATCACTATTCAGCTCTGGTGGCGGTGTACCTTTACCGGTAAAAACCAGCTTTGACCAATATGCTTTTAGCTGAGCAGAAGAACGTCCTACTGCCTTTTCATCAAATTGGGCGCGCTTTGCATCAGATTCTTTAAGATTAACCGGCTGCAATACCGACGAACGACCGGTATACAGCCTGGCGATATCATCACTTGAGATGTTTTCATTCATAGAGGGATGTACAACTACCACCACTTGAGCAAAGGCTGGAGAAAAGAACAACATAGCAAAAATTAATGAAAGAGTATGTGTTTTCATTACAATTCCTTAAAAAATCAAATCAATACCAAATGACAATAAGCTTGCTTTATCATTTTGCAGGCGATCATCTCTGGTTGTGTATTGCACTTTAAAAGCCGCAGAGGAGTGAAAATTGTACCTCATTCCAATACTATAACTATTTGCGTCAACACGCTGACTTTGCACAAGGCCAATAACAGGCAACAAGAATTCAGCGGGTAATATAGTCTGATAGGGTGCATAAATGGCATCCTTGGACGTAAAGTCTTCATTTTCTATTAAAAAGTAAGGTACAAAATCATCAAAGCGATAACCAACAGAAAGATAAATATTTTGTCGTTGCGCAAAAAATGACTTTTTAACATCAATCCTATTGTATTCGGAGATCAACACCCAACTACCATTATCAAATGTCATACCTAAACCAATAAACTGACCAGGATCTTGATTAAAATCCAACGCTGCAACCAAGTCAGTAAGTCCCGCTTGAGTCAATCCGGTTAGCAATGGATCTAGCATTGGTGAAGATATTTCAAGATCTCCTCTTAAATAGGCCATGCGAAATGATAATGAACCTAATTCAAGTTCCCAGCTGCCGCCGGCAATATCTGTTGCTCTAGCCGAAGCAGGATTGCCAGCAAGTGTTATATCATCGCTGTAGGAGCCATATATTAATTGCCAAGTAGAATCAGCTTCAAAAAAACTGCCTGTATGATAAATAGATATTCCTTCGATGTTGTCAAAACCTAGGCCGTAAAAGCCTTGTGGTACTCGGTTCCAGTCATAAGCATAGCCAACATCCATAAAATCAGAATAACGATAAAATGGCGTTCGTAAACGCCCCACGTTTATCCTTGTGCTTTCAGTTAGCATGTAAGTAACAAATGCCCATTCGAAAGTGGCATCAAAATCATTACTCCCACGGCCCATCAACTGCGCCGTAACCGATAACCTTTCACCCAAATCAGAACGAATTTGCAGTGCAAGCAAACTTTCATTTTTAAAGTTAAGCTTATCAGTATAATCATACAACGAACTGTCGCCCGACGTTGTTAACCCTGCTTTTATAGAAGCAAAACCATTAATAGTGGTATTAGCATTAGCATTCGCAACACACAGTGCAGAAAGTGCAGCGAATGTTAGTAGATGTATTTTCATTATTCCCTCTTTCAAACTGCATGTTTCGGATGAATCCGAACACTCATTTCGGTCCAATCCGATCACCCATTTCGGTTTAATCCGATCACCTGTTTCGGTTTTATCCGATCACTTTTAGCCATTTTCCGAAATCGCTGTTCGGTTTGCCGGAATCGCTGATCGGAATGCCGAAATGCCGTTCTTTTTCTAACCAAATCAACTGGTAAGCTCTTCCTAACTTTAACGTACTTAGGAACAAGCTGACCATGGCTAGAAAGAGAACAGACATGAGCAAAATTAAAGACATTCTGAGGCTTCGTTTTGATGCTGGGCTGAGCTTAAGAGACATCAGTAAGTGCTGCGCTGTTGGCCCTGCCACTGTCAGCGAAATCCTGTCACGCTTTGCGACAAGCGGGTTAAGCTGGCCGCTGCCCGTTGACACCAGTGATACTGAGCTGGAAAAAGTGGTCTATAAAGGCAAAAACACGTCCAGGCATAAACGCCAGCCTGACTACGCCCTGATGCATCAGGAGCTAAAACGTAAAGGCATGACCAAGCTGCTGTTATGGCAGGAATATCGTGATAAAGATACGGCTACAGCCTATGGCTACACGCAGTATTGTGAGCATTATCAGGTCTGGGTAAAAAGCGTCAAACGCAGTATGCGGCAGCTTCACATTGCCGGTGACAAGTTATTTATTGATTACTGCGGCCCAACCGTGGCCATTCTCAACCCTGATACCGGCGAAGTTCGCTATTGTGCGCAGATCTTCGTTGCCACCTTGGGGGCCTCTAATTACACCTATGTTGAAGCCGGGCGCTCTCAGCAGCTTGAGGACTGGATTATGGCTCATACCCGTGCCTTCCAGTTCTTTGGTGGTATTCCGCGTTTGCTGGTGCCTGATAATCTGCGCTCAGCAGTAACCAAAACCCATCGTTACATGCCTGTTATCAATGAGAACTATGCGCGCATGGCACGGCATTACGGCACCGCCGTCATGCCCGCGAGGCCTTACAAGCCCAAGGATAAATCAAAGGCTGAAAACGCGGTATTGATTGTTGAGCGCTGGATCCTGATGCGTTTACGCCATGAACACTTTTACACGCTCAGCAGTTTAAATCAGCGGATCCGTGAACTGTTACATGATCTTAATCACCGCCAGCAGCGGGTGCATCCGGGCTCTCGTCATGAGCTCTACACCCGGTTTGATAAGCCCGCACTGATGCCATTACCTGCTTATCCCTACGAGTATATCGACAGTAAACAAGCCCGTGTCGGGCCTGACTATCACGTGCTGTACGCAAAACACGCGTACTCCGTCCCTCATAATCTGGTGAGCCATACGGTTACTGTGGAAGCTACCGCACACATCATCTGCGTGTACTACCAAGGTAAAGTTGTGGCACAGCACCCCAGAAAACATCAGGCCGGTGGCTTTACCACTGTCAAAGAGCATATGCCTGATGCGCATATCAAACAGCGCTGGAGTGCTGAAAGATTACTGGGTTGGGCTGACAGCATTGGCAGCGGCGTCAGGGCGGTAATCACCTTCCAACTTGACCGGCGTCAACATCCTGAGAATGCAGTTAAAAGCTGCCTGGCTATCCTGAGCCTGGCCAAAAAGTACAGTAACGAGCGGCTGGAGGCTGCCAGCCAACAAGCGCTGCTCCTGGAGCAGCCATACCTGAAAGTGATTACAAACCTGCTTGTGAATAACAAAGAGCTCGGCTCTGTCGCCGCGACTGCGGATGAACAACCACCGCTGACCCACCACAACATCCGTGGCCAACATTATTACCAATAAGGAGAACCCACATGAGCTTATCGACATTACATGAGCAGCTGCGCGCGTTACGGCTTGGCCACTTCACCCACGCATTGCAGCAGCAACAAACACAACCCGATACATACACTGAAATGAGCTTCGAAGAGCGGCTAAGCTTGCTGGCCACACATGAGCTGCTCTGCCGTGATAACACCAAAGTGCAGCGGTTGGCCCGCCAGGCGAGGTTACGCGTCGATGCACGCGCCAGTCATATAGACTACCGTGCCAGCCGGGGGCTGCGAAAAGACAAAATCGCTGCCTTACTCAGTGGTCAGTATCTGCACTATAACCAGAACATTATCCTGACGGGAGCAACAGGCTGCGGTAAAACCTACCTTGCCTGCGCGCTGGCCACACAAGCTTGTGATCAGCATCACAGCGTACGTTACTACCGGTTGGGTGAGTTGTTGGACGAGCTACATATCGGCCACGCCGACGGCTCATACCGCCAGCAACTGAGCACCTTGGCTAAACGCAAACTGCTCATTCTGGACGACTGGGGTATGGAGGCGTTAACGGCACGTCAGGCCAACGACTTGCTGGATGTAATGGAAATACGTTACCAGCAATCAAGCACCATCATTGCCAGCCAAATACCGACCAGTGAGTGGTACAAACTTATTCCGAGTCCCACCATCGCTGATGCACTATTAGACCGGCTATTACACAACAGTCACCGAATTGAATTAACAGGAGAGTCGATGAGAAAGCT
>NZ_DAINOE010000145.1:0-4120 GCF_036735525.1 Arsukibacterium sp.
AGAAGTATCAGGCCAGTGGACCGGGCTAAATGTGCCTGTCCAATTTTACGCTGCATTTTATCAACACATTGATGATCAAAAACTGGTGAGCTGGCACAACCAACCTTATCAACGCCAGTATTGGACTCCTGCTGGCCACAGACGCCTGGCTATCCAGTTTCAACATCATTCCCTGAAGGTACAAGAAGTTGATTTACGTGCTAATGATGGCAGTAAGAGATTGTTGTGGTTCTGGTATGGCAGTGGTAACTACTTTTCTGCTGACCCTTATGTCATTACTGCAATGCAAGCGCTGGGCAAAGTTTTTCATATTAGTCAGCATGGCAGTTTTTTTGCTGTAAGTGTGCACTACGAGTTTGAAACAGACAGTGCCAGAGACACCTTGCAGCAGCTGTTGCAGCAAAAATACCCCTTGATCCGACAAGCTAACCTGTTTGAGCAAAATAATTCTGCGTTAACCGCACGGGAGCCGCAGCCATGACAGTTCAACCCGCAACTTCAGTTGCTATTGGTGGCCAAACAGCCATAAAGCCAATACATATTTGCCATATTATCTGGAGTTTTCGTACCGGCGGCCTGGAAAATGGTGTAGTTAATTTAATTAATCAACTTGATGAAACGCAGTTCCGGCATAGTATTCTGTGTTTAACCGATTTCGATGAGCGTTTTTTTCAGCGCATTAAACTAACTAACGTCGAAATTTATCGCCTGAATAAACGAAGCGGCCATGATTTGCAATCATTCTGGAACGCCTTTAAATTGCTCAGACAGTTAAAACCGGATATTTGTCACAGTCGCAATATTGCGGCCCTGGAATACCAGTTTAGTGCCTGGTTGGCCCGCGTACCTTATAGGGTCCACGGTGAGCATGGCTGGGACATTAAAGATTTAGCCGGCGTCAATAAAAAATATATCTGGCTTAAACGCTTTTTTAAGCCGTTTATTCATCAATATATCAGCCTGTCCAAAGAAAGCCTGCGCTACCTTAAGCAACAAATTAAGGTTCCTGAGCATAAACTTAATCTGATTTGCAATGGGGTCGACACGGAGAAATTCAGCCCGCATAACTCTTTACCCAGTGCACTTCCTGCGCCCTTACTCGACAGCAAGCGGACTATTTTTGCCAGTGTCGGCCGCATGGTGCCGGTTAAAAACCACCCGCTGTTAGTGAAAGCCTATATCGAATTGTGTCAGCAAGATATTCACTTTAAAGCAAACAGTGCGCTGGTCATTATAGGTGAAGGCGAATTTCGGGCGGATATGATCCGCCAATTAGCGCAAGCAGGCTTGACCTCACAATGCTGGTTACCAGGCAATCGGGATGATATTGCCAGTATTTTGCCGGCCTGCTCGGTATTTGTGCTGCCCTCGCTCGCTGAAGGCATTTCTAACACCATTCTTGAAGCCATGGCATCTGGCCTGCCGGTGATTGCCTGTCGCGTCGGGGGAAATCCGGATCTGATCCGGGACAACGAAAATGGCTGGTTAATTGCCAATAACGATTTATCTGCATTAAAACAACAGTTAATGCAGTGCTTTTTGCAACCGGGTCAACGGCAACTTGCAGCAGAACAAGCCAGATTAGCTGCGGTACAGCAATTTAGCATGCAAAATATGGTCAAGCGCTATCAGGTGCTTTACCAGCAAAACCTGTCTGCCATCACTCATACAGCAAAGGAAGCTTAACACTATGTGCGGTATAGCCGGCATCTTACATTTACAGGACAACCAACAGGTTGACAGCAGTCTGTTAAAACAATTAAACACCCTGCAATCGCACCGCGGCCCTGATGCCGATGGTTTTCATTACGAGCCTGGCTTAGGCCTGGCCCATCGCCGCTTATCTATTATTGATATTGCTGGCAGTCATCAGCCGCTGTTTAATGAAACAGGTGATGTTGCCGTGGTGTTTAACGGTGAAATATATAACTTCGCTGAGCTGACCAGTGAACTTAAAGCCAAAGGCCATGTTTTTTCTACCCATGGCGATACTGAAACCATAGTGCATGCCTGGGAAGAGTGGGGAGTAGACTGTGTTAAACATTTTCGTGGCATGTTTGCTTTTGCAATATGGGACAGGCCAAAACAACAATTGTTTTTAGCCCGTGACCGCATGGGCATTAAACCCCTGTTTTATGCTGTGCTGCCTGGCAATAAATTGCTATTTGGTTCAGAACTCAAGGTGATTACAGGGCATCCTGAATTTGATAAAACCCTGTATTACTCGGGTATCGAGCAATATTTTACTTTTGGTTATATTGCCGAACCCAATACCATCTTTGCCCATGCGTTTAAACTCAACCCCGGGCATACAATCCTACTGGATAAAAACCGCTTAGCGCCCATTCAACAGCAACAATACTGGGATATAGATTTCTCAGCCCCGCCGCTGGCTGAAGCCGAAGTAAAAGAGCAATTGTTACCCCGGTTAAAAGAGGCCGTGGATATCCGGCTTATTGCTGAAGTGCCTTTAGGTGCCTTTTTATCCGGTGGCGTCGATTCCAGTGCCGTAGTAGCATTAATGGCTCAAATTCAAAAAGATAAAGCGGTAAACACCTGCTCGATCGGCTTTGATGATCAGCGTTTTGACGAGACCGATTATGCCAACCGGGTTGCCAGCCAATATCAAACTAATCATCGCACTGGCCAGGTAGATCGGGATGATTTTTCGCTGGTTGATAAATTAGTCAGTTTGTATGATGAGCCCTATGCCGACAGCTCGGCCATTCCCACCTACCGGGTATGCCAACTAGCCAGGCAGCATGTGACCGTTGCGCTATCTGGGGACGGTGGCGATGAACTGTTTGCCGGTTACCGGCGCTATCGCTTTCAGTTACATGAAGAAAAAATGCGCAGCCTGCTGCCCTCCTCTGTCCGTCGCCATCTGTTTGGCTCTCTGGGGCGGCATTACCCTAAACTGGATTGGGCGCCACGTTTTTTAAGAGCTAAAACGACCTTTCAATCACTGGCCATGTCGGCCCTGGATGGGTATTGCAACACCGTGTCTATTATGCGGCCTGAAGCCAGGGCGCAGCTATTTTCGCCGATGCTAAAACAACAACTTGGCGGTTATCACTCGGGAGAAGTGTTTCTGCGCCACGCCGCTAATGCCAACACTGATGATCCGCTAAAACTGGTGCAGTATCTGGATATGAAAACCTATTTGGTAGGCGATATTCTCACCAAAGTTGATCGCGCCAGCATGGCGCATTCACTTGAAGTTCGGGTACCGCTGTTAGATCATAAATATGTTGAATGGGCCAGTCGTATTCCATCGTCAATGAATATTCAGGGGCAAGAAGGTAAAGCGGCCTTTAAGCAAGCTCTGCAGCCTCATTTACCCGACGACATTTTATACCGCAAAAAAATGGGCTTTGCCGTGCCGTTGGCCAGCTGGTTTCGTGGACCACTGAAACAGGCCTTGCAACAGGCGTTGTTTAGCGAGGCGTTAGCTGATGCCGGCTTATTTAATCAAAGCTATATTCAACGTTTGTATCAGCAGCACCAAAGTGGCCAGCATGATCACAGCTCAGCGCTGTGGAGCCTGTTGATGTTTTCTCAGTTTTATCAACAGCAAATGGGGTAAGCTATGTGCGGCATTCATGGTCGCCCTTAAGCGACCGCAGCAATTCCCGGCTGACTGGTTAAACCTGATGGGGGATATTACTGCCCATCGCGGTCCTGATGACAGCGGACATTTCCTGGCAGACAATATCGCCCTTGGTATGCGGCGCTTATCCGTCATTGACTTAGCCGGCGGCCATCAACCTATCAGCAGTGAGGATGGCCAGCTGGTATTGGTTTGTAATGGTGAAATCTATAACTACCGGCAATTGCGCTCAGAATTAGTCGGCTGTCACTTTAAAACCCAGTCGGATGTTGAAGTGATCCTGCATCTGTATCAGCAACATGGCGTTGATTGCCTTAACTACCTTAATGGTATGTTTGCTTTTGCCCTTTGGGATAACCGCAAACAACTGTTGTTTGTGGCCCGCGATCGGCTGGGCATCAAACCGCTATACTACGCAGAAAAAAATGGCTACCTGGCTTTTTCAACCGAAAGCAAAGCCATACTGGCATTACCAGACATTAAGGCCGAGGTGTGTCCAGAAGGATTACA
>NZ_DAINOE010000146.1:0-3998 GCF_036735525.1 Arsukibacterium sp.
GGTGATCAGTTGCAAAACCGGCCGGCAATACACGTTCACCCGGTTGAAGAAAACAAAGTGCAAGCTGTTCAGAACTTAGCCGGCAACAGTGATTACGATATGGCAGAGCTATATCAATACCTGATCCGTAATATTGAGTACACCAGCAACGCAGAAACGCATTATGACCGAGCATTTCAGCATTGCGTAGAGGGCGGGTTCGGCTGGCTGCGCGTGCTGACCTGTTACGCCAACGATCATGCCTTTGACCAGGATATTAAAATAACCAGCATTGCTAACCGCTTTTCTGTGTTGATGGATCCTGATGGCACCGAGCCAGATTGTAGTGACAGGAATTACTGCTTTATCAGTGAGCGAATGAAGAAAAAGGATTTTGACCGCAAATACCCTGGTAAGCGCACTGGTGAATTAGGCGATGCTGATCGTGGCGAATACTCATGGTGGGTTAACGAGGAACATATAAGGGTTGCTGAATACTTCTACCGGGTGCCGGCAAAGCGCAAGCTGTTACTACTGTCTGATCAGCGAACAGTGTTTTTGGATGAAATAGAGAAAGCGTTACCCGCACTTGTTGAGCAGGGCATTACCGTTCTGCGCGAGCGTGAAGTTCAGACGTTTAAAGTTATGTGGGAGAAAATCACAGCATATGATGTGCTGGAGGGGCCGAAAGAATGGCCCGGCTCAACGCTTCCTATTACGCCGGTACTTGGCAAAGAAATTATCTTATCCGATAAAACTTACTATCGCGGCCTTATCCGTTACGCCAAAGATGCGCAGCGTATGCACAACTTCTGGATGACAGCGGCAACTGAGCGGGTAGCACTTGCACCAAAAGCGCCATGGACAGCTCCAGCAGAAGCTATTGAGGGTTATGAAGCAGAGTGGGCTGCAGCTAACCGAGAAAACCGTAGTGTTCTGCGTTACAACAGTTTGCCTAATGGTGATAAGCCAAGCCGGGAACAGCCGCCGTCAATGCCATCAGCTGAATTGCAAATAGCTATGAGCATGACTGACGAAATGAAAGCGACCATTGGTATTTATGACGCCAGTATGGGTGCGCAGAGTAATGAAACGTCAGGCCGGGCTATATTGGCCAGGCAGCGCCAGGGTGATCGCGGCACGTTTGCATACATTGACAACTTGGGTAAGGCTATTCGCCGCATTGGCCAGATACTGATAGAGATCATCCCAAAGGTTTACGACACTGAGCGGGTAGTTCGTATGCGCTTTGAAGATGAAACCGGTGATTATGTTCGCATCAATCAGGTAGTTCAGGATCCTGTGACGATGGAAGAAATCAAAATTAATGATATTTCCCTTGGCCGGTTCGATGTAACTATAAAAACCGGGCCGAGCTATCAGACGCAGAGAATGGAGGCAGCAGACAGCTTGATGCAGTTTGTTCAGGCTATGCCGGCAGCTGGTGGCGTTATTATGGATCTTATCGCTAAAAATATGGACTGGCCTGGCGCGAGTGATATTGCAGAGCGCCTGCGCAAGATATTGCCGCCTGGCATATTAACGCCACAAGAACAGGAAGAAGCTGGTATGGACACTGAACCGCCGGCGCCAACGCCAGCTGAGCAGGCAGAAATGGTTAAGGCAGAAGCTGACATTGCAGAGGCCCAAGCCAGAATGGCAGAAGCCCAGCAGAAGCTTGCTGAGGTAGAAGCGCTTGCCGTTATGCAAGGCGCAGGCAGCCCGGCTGAGTTTGTTAAAGGCTTGGTAGCAGAGGCAATGGCAGAGCTTATACAGTCTGGCGCAATGCGGTAATGGTTGCATAATAAGCAACATGGTATAAAATTCAATTAACACGGCTACCGGTGGCCAGCACCGGGCAAAAATTCGCGGAGTAATTACGCGCATGTCTGACAACGAAAATGTAGTTGATCCAACCGAAAACTTTGAGGTTGTAACCAATGAGGGCGCGGCCCCTGATGTTGAGATCGCTGAAAATCAGGACACTGATGATAAGCAGGATCCAGTACAGGAGCCAAAAGCAGAAGATGATTCTGCCAGCGCAACGCCTGACGCTGATGATAAGGAGCGCGGCAGTGGCCGGCTCCAAAAGCGGATTGACCGCTTAACAAAGCGAGCTGCAGAAGCTGAGCGGTTAGCAACGGAAGAACGGACAAAGCGCGAAGCGCTGGAGCAAAAGCTATCTGGTGGCAAGCAGCAAGACGCCACAGACGAGCCAGACGCTGCAGACTTCGATAGTTATTCTGATTACCTGGACGCACTTGCTAAATACAACAGCGACAACGAGGGTAAGCAGGACGACAAGGCCAAGGAGGCCGACAAAGCGGATACTAAGTCAGAGCAAAAGGAACAGACTGACGATGAATTTGCCGAAGCGCTTGAAGATGTTCAGGCTTCGTTTGCTGACAGTAAAGCCAAGTGGGCCGACTTTGATGAAGTAGTAACAGCGCCAGACCTTGCCATAACTAACGATATGGTTAAGGCATTAGCGGAGACAGATGATCCTGCAGCTGTAGCTTACTACTTAGGAAAAAACAAAGAAGAAGCCAAACGCATTGCCGGGTTAAAGCCCCTTGGCATTGCACGCGAGCTAGGTCGTATTGAGACTAAGCTGGCGGCGGCACCTATAAAGCGAGCGAGTTCGGCCCCTGATCCAATTACTCCGGTATCTGGTTCAGATGGCATAGAGCCTGAATTAAGTGATATGAGCTTTTCGGAATACGAACAGGCCATGAACAAGAAGCAGGCCAGAACAAGCTTTTGGTAACTCAAAAGTTTAAGGAAATTCAGATATGCCACAGTTACAAGGTGAAAAGGGCAACGTCTTACTTACCGATGATATTATCGTTAAAGAAGCGCTGCGCCTGTTAAAAAACAGCCTGGTTACCGCCCCATTGGTTCACCGGGATTTAGAGCGCCGATTTGCTAAAGTCGGTGATGTTATCAGCTTACAAAAGCCATTCCGCACCAAGACCGCATCAGGTCGTGTGCTGGTTAAGCAGCCTATGGTTGATCAAGTGGTGCCGTTTGCCATTGACCGTCAAGAGCACTTCGGCTTAGAGGTCACTATGCGTGACCGGACAATGAGTATCGAAAACTTTTCCAATCGGTATTTAAAGTCTGGTATGTCGCAGATTGCTAACGTCATTGACCGCTCTATCCTGCTTAAGTTGAAAGAGGCGCATTTCAGTTCTGGTACGCCGGGCACTGCTATTACGCTGAAAAACTTTCACCTGGCAAAAGCATACATGGGCAATGTTGCCGTGCCTGACGATGGTATGCGCCGTTGCATCCTGAACATGCTGGACGCTGCTGAAATCTCTGATTTAATCAGCAACAAGTTCAATGAGGGCATGGTTAAAGGTGCGCTGCAAAAAGGCTATATGGGCCCACTGGCAGGCTTTGATTTGTTTGAATCGGCTAACATGCCTGTTCATACAGTCGGCGCTTACGCTGGTACGCCATTGGTTGACGGTGCGCAAACTGGTGGCACCATTCTTACTAAAGGCTGGTCTAACTCCATTACTGGCCTGCTGAAAGCTGGTGATGTAATCACGTTTGCTGGCGTGTTTGAAATTAACCCGCAGTCGTATGAATCAACTGGCCGCCTGAAGCACTTTGTTGTGCAGGCAGACGTTGATTCAACTGGTGCTGGCGCTGCTTCAATCAGCATTAGCCCGGCGATTAATGACGGCACGTTAACCACAGTCAACAAAGCTGGTGAGACAATCAGCCTGGCTGCATACCAGAACGTAACAGCTGCGCCTGCTAACAACGCGCCTATTACTGTGCTGGGTACCGCAAACACAACTTACCTGCAGAACTTCCTGTTCCATCGTGACGCTGTTGCACTGGCCATGATCGACCTGGAATTGCCGCAGTCTGCTGTTGTTAAGTCTCGCGTCCGTGACCCGGATTCAGGCTTAGCGCTTTGCATGACAGGTGCTTACGATATTAACCAGCAATCAGAAATCACACGCATTGATGCCGTGTGGGGTACGGACTTGATTTATTCCGAC
>NZ_DAINOE010000147.1:0-3706 GCF_036735525.1 Arsukibacterium sp.
GCCTTACCGATCGCTATGGCTTCAGAGCCACCTCACCAGAAGGCACAGTTTATATATTTGATGTTGTGCGTTTGGTTCCAGCGTCACTGATCTCTGTAGCGCAGGAAGCCGAAAGCGTGGATCCCAACTATCCGCTAGAAGTGATCCTGCGTACCTTCAGTTTGAATGTCCAGGTCAGCTCCATTACCGACCGCTTTGGTAATTGGGTGCGTTATCACTACGAAGCGACCAGCATACCACCCGGTATTGCCGCCTCCATGCTGACGTACTCAAATAAATTACGAAAAATAGAAGCGAATGATGGCCGGGTCATCGACATTTTTTATGAAGCAGGCAGTCATAGTGACAGGATTCGTCGGGTGGTTGCAGAGGGCCAGACCTGGTCTTATTTGTATCGCACAGAATATGACGTTACCGATCAATTGCACAAAGATATCTTGCATGAAGTGGTGCGACCCGATGGAAAAAAATGGCAGTTTAATTTAGCTTTTGACAAA
The DNA here is from genome assembly GCF_036735525.1 of Arsukibacterium sp. Classification (NCBI taxonomy): domain Bacteria; kingdom Pseudomonadati; phylum Pseudomonadota; class Gammaproteobacteria; order Chromatiales; family Chromatiaceae; genus Arsukibacterium; species Arsukibacterium sp. Next base: position 498 of record NZ_DAINOE010000147.1, read on the forward strand.
TTTGGCGGATATGAAAACAGCGGCTGGATGGGCATTTTAGCCTGCATGAATACTGATCACTTTTTGCCATTGGTGTCTACTCTTACTCATCCGGAAGGTGCCGTTTTTCGTTTAACGCAACGAGCCACCCGTTTCGGTCGTACGGCGGTACCTGTAAACTTACGCGATCATCATGATGTCAGCCGCTGTTTTAATAATGTGGCGGTGATCAAAAAAGAATTACTGTTGGCCGATGAAAACTTAACCTGGCAATACAGTTATTCACAAAACCCCGGCTCTCCAAAAGGGATGTTAGAGCACAGCAACACACCGCAACCAGCCCCCTTAACCGGCTTGCCTTTTACCCCAGCAGGTCATCACTTACTGGATTTACGCTCAACCACAACGCTTAATCCAGATGGCAGCAAAACGGTGCATGTATTTGATCGTAAGTTTGGGGTGTTAGAAGGGGAGGAGGTATTAACCTTACATTATGATACCGATGGCAGCAGTTTATTGCAGTCGGTGCGCAAAACCTTTACCGTACAGCCGAAAACGGGCAAGGTACGCTTAGTGTCCTGCAAACCCTCACAATATCCTGTTATCGACATTGACCATAATAAATGTCTCAAAGCTTTTGATAATCAGGCCAAAGAAGAACATCATCGTTATCTTCATCAGCTGCTCACCACCCAGTACCATAATGGAGTGGGCACCACCTTCAGCAAAGAATACAGTCATTACAATAGTTATGGCCAGCCGGAACTGATTAAAGAAAGCAGCAGTTTCGGCCAACGTTTTACCCGTAATAGCTACCAACATAATACGGCGATCTGGGTATTGAATTTACCTCTTAAAACAGAAGTGTCTGCAGATGGCCAACACTGGCAAACGGTGAGCGAAACCAGTTATTACAGCCCTGCTCATGTTAGTCGTTTATTACCATATCAACAGCGTTATTTTGGCATGCTTTACAGCACCAATACCTACCATGCAGATGGCAACATCAGGCGGCAAAGTTACAATGCAGCTCATCGTTGGGTAGAATATGGCCATTATAAACGTGGCACCCCGCAGCACATTATGCTACCTGGCCGCTATCAGGCAGCCAGCACTCAAAGTGCGACTCAAGTGGTTAATAACCGGGGTGAAATAGCATCTGTGACCAATTTTCTGGGGCAAACTACTCACTATAATTACGATGTTATGGGGCGATTAACCCGCATCACCCCGCCAAGCCCCTGGCAGCGAACAGAGATCAGTTACGGCAATAGTGCCGGGCGTTTTATTCAAACGATTAGTCGTGGCCAGTATCAAAAACGTATAGAAATGGATGCGCTGATGCGTCCGGTGTTAACCCGCGAAACGGATACTGCGCGCAATATCAATATTTTCGTACGCCAGCGTTTTGATGCCTACAACCAGCCAGTATTTCAGTCAGTTCCCAGTTATTCCAGTGCTGCAACCTCAGGTTTTGTAACTCAATATGATGGCCTGCAACGGCGCAGACGCCACTTTACTAATGTGGATAATACCGGTACCGACTATTATTACTTAGCAGGTAACAGGGTTATGACAGTAGATGCAATGGGCAATCAAACCACGACTACTTACCGGGCACTAGGCGCGCCTGAGCAACACTTACCGCAACACATTGCGCAGCCAGAAGGCGTCACCACACTACTGGCTTACAACCTGTTTGATAACGTGATAAGCATTAGCCAGGGCGGCATAACCGAATCTCGCTTTTATAATTCCCAACAGCGCTTATGCAGGGTAGCGCGAACCGATGTTGGTGCCACCGCTTATGAATACAATGCAGTTGGTGATTTACTCTGGCTCGCGCAGGGCGCATCCGGTGCCAACAGCGGCTGCTTCACGTCTAGTGTATTGGCGGGGGAAAAATCGGTAATATTCGGCAAATTACCTATCCGGACAGCAGTGGCAATATTGTTCATACCTATGATGCTCAAGGCCAGTTAACCCGGCTGCAAGCTGGGGCCAACCGCTGGGATTATCTGTACAACAGTTTAGGTCTGGTAGAGCGGGAGAGCCTTACCGTAGACAATCTGAGTTTTGAGTTACAACAACAGTATAACGCCATGGGTCAGCTGATTACGCAAATCTACCCTTCAGGGCGGCAAGTCAATTTTAGCTATGATGCCCTGGGCCGTGCTTTAAATGCCGGCACTTATGCCACACAGGCGCAATATACGCCCAGTGGTCAGTTGCAGGCTATGCGATTTGGCAACGGCTTACACTTCAATCAAAGCTTTGATAGTAAATTACGGCCAGAGCGTCGCATGGTTAGCCAAAGCCAATTGTTGTTATCTCAGCAATATCAATATGATGCAAATAATAACATTACCGCCATTCTGGATGCGGTGACCCCGGCTCACAGTGTAACGGCGATAAGTTATGATGGACTAGACAGATTAAAAACCGCTAATGGCTTTTGGGGCCAGGGCAGTTTTAGCTACGATACCCTTGGTAATATTACGCAAAAAACACTGGGCAGTCATAGCCTGAGTTACAGCTATAACGCACAAAACCGGCTGTCGGCTATCTCAGGCAGTGTTAATCGCAGCTTTCAGTATGACAGCCGCGGTAATGTCACTAACAACGGTGCCAGAGCCTTTACCTTTAACAGAGCTAACCGCTTAGCCAGTTCGGGTAATATCAGCTTCAGCTACGATGGCCACGGCCGGCGGATCGTTAAAAACAACAACGGCTTAAAAACCTATAGCCTGTACAACAGCCAGGGTGTGCTGATGAGCACCTATGAAAACGCCGGCTACACCGACTATTATTACCTGGGCAACCAGTTGGTCGCCAAATACCGCGATCCGGGCGCGCAATCCGATAACCCCGGCTACACCGGCCACGCCGAAGATAACGATTTGCAGCTAACCTATATGCAGCAGCGGTATTATGATCCCTTGATTGGGCGGTTTTATTCGAATGATCCTGTAGATATGTTGGGCCACCTGCAGCGCGGCAATCCAACCATGGGCTTTAACCGCTATGCTTATGCGAATAATAATCCTTATAAGTATGTGGATCCTGATGGACGTCATCCTTGTGCACTTGGTCCGGTAGCTGTTGGAGTATGTGTCATTGGAGCAGTTATCATTGGTCATACCATCGTAGAGGCTGAAGATAAACTTGATAAGCTAGGTAAGGCAGCCATGGAGGATAATTTGAAAAGGGAAGAAGCATGGGATGCTATT
>NZ_DAINOE010000147.1:3716-3964 GCF_036735525.1 Arsukibacterium sp.
GCGATTACAGGTGGGTTAGGTACATCAACAATTGCTACAGGAATAAAGCAAGGAGCGACTCAAGCATTGAAACAAACCACCTCACAGAGTATACAGAAAGTTGCATCGGGTGGATTAGTTGGCGGTGTTTCTGCCGGTTCAACTAGCGCTACAGTTCAGGTTGTCGGGTCTGATAATTTAAGTGTGGACGGTACACAAGTTGCTATTGACACAATTAAAGGAGTAGCTGGTTGATCTGTACCAGCAAC
>NZ_DAINOE010000148.1:0-3957 GCF_036735525.1 Arsukibacterium sp.
CTTCTCAGAATAAGAGTAAGTCATGGGGTTCCTCAGCTTGCTGATTTTTTTCCCAACTACCGAATTACCGGTAATTTATTGCTACCAGACATGGTAACAGCAGGGGTGGGGAAATCATTGTCCCACAGCGCAAAAAGGCCGGTGATTAATTCATCACCAGCCCGGCCTGAAACTCAGGCAGCTAATCTGGTTTGCACCAGATTATTTAACTTCAACAGATGCACCAGCTTCTTCAAGATCTTTCTTAAGAGCTTCTGCTTCTGCTTTAGAAACGGCTTCTTTGATGGCAGCAGGAGCTGACTCAACCAAGTCTTTCGCTTCTTTCAGGCCTAAACCGGTAGCGCCACGTACTGCTTTGATAACAGATACTTTGTTCGCGCCAATAGAGGCTAAGATTACGTTAAATTCAGTTTGCTCTTCAACAGCAGCAGCTGGACCAGCAGCAACAGCAACAGCTGCAGCAGCAGATACACCGAATTTTTCTTCCATTGCAGTTACTAACTCAACTACGTCCATTACAGACATGGCTGCGATAGCATCTAAAATTTGATCTTTAGTCACTGACATTTCTCAGATCCCTAAATTACGGGCCTTAGCCCTAATTAAACTCTATTCATCAAACCAAACGTATAATTACGCGGCTTGCTCTTGTTTTTGGTCGCGAACCGCGGCAATTGTACGTACAAGTTTGCCGGCTGCTGCCTCTTTCATGGTGCTCATTAAGCGTGCGATAGCTTCGTCGTATGTTGGTAACGATGCTAACAACTCGATGTTCACTGTGGCGCCATTAAAAGCTGCACCCTTAAGCTCGAAGTTTTTGTTATCTTTGGCGAAATCTTTGAAGATACGCGCTGCAGCACCTGGGTGCTCTTTAGAAAACGCAACTAATGTCGGGCCTACGAATACATCTTTCAGACACTCAAAATCGGTGCCTTCTACTGCACGGCGAGCTAAGGTATTACGGACAACACGCATCCATACACCCGCATCACGAGCCTGCTTACGCAGAGCAGTGATATTGCCTACAGTGACACCACGAGCGTCTGCGACAACCGCAGATAAAGCACCTTTGGCAGCTTCCTGGACTTCAGCAACAATTGCTTTTTTGTCTTCAAGCTTAATAGCCATTGGCTCTTAACTCCTGGTTCATCCGGACAGGTATTTGTCCGGTTGCCTACACATCGCCTAATGTTGCCATCAGGCGCGCGATTTACGGTGAGACCAGATCGAATAGAATTCTGTCTGGGGCCTGCACCGTCTGCGTAGGTTGATGTTTTAAGCAACTTTATTGCAAGTTGCACCTACGGTCTTGGACGGAAGCCGGTGCTGGTTAATATCCAAATGCCGGCTTCTACCCTAAAAATGGAGGGCGAGATTATAAATTAAGCTACGCCCTCTGTAAAGCGCTTAAACTACAGCGCTTAAAGACGCCTGGTTCAAGGTAATACCAGCGCCATGGGTAGACGACAGTGTTACTTTCTTGATGTAGATGCCTTTAGCTACTGATGGCTTAGCACGCTTCAGCGCAATCAGTAAGGATTCTAAGTTCTCTTTCAACTTGTCAGCATCGAAATCGATTTTGCCGATAGTTGAATGAATGATACCGTTCTTGTCATTGCGGTAGCGCACCTGACCCGCTTTAGCGTTTTTAACTGCTTCAGCGACGTTAGGAGTAACAGTGCCGGTCTTCGGGTTAGGCATTAAACCGCGCGGGCCTAAAATCTGACCTAACATACCAACAACGCGCATCGCATCCGGAGAAGCAATAACTACGTCAAAATCCATTACGCCTTTCTTAACCTGTTCAGCTAAATCTTCCATGCCAACAATGTCAGCACCGGCAGCTTTAGCCGCTTCAGCGTTAGCGCCCTGAGTAAACACGGCAACGCGAACAGTACGACCAGTACCGTGTGGCAGTACAGTAGCACCACGCACGTTCTGATCTGATTTACGGGCATCAATACCCAGGTTCACTGCTACATCAACGCTTTCTAAGAATTTGCCAGCAGTTAACTCTTTTAAAATTGCTACGGCTTCGTTGATATCATATTCGCGAGTAGAATCTACTTTAGAACGGATTAACTTAGCGCGTTTAGTTAATTTAGCCATCGTTTAGCCCTCCACCACTAAGCCCATTGAACGAGCAGTACCTTCGATGGTACGCACCGCAGCAGCATGATCTGCAGCTGTTAAGTCAGGTTGTTTGATCTTAACGATCTCATCAATCTGTGCAGCTGTGATCTTGCCCACTTTCTGGGTATTAGGACGACCTGAACCGCTCTTCAGCGCAGCCGCTTTCAATAATAAGAAAGAAGCTGGTGGTGTGCGGGTTTCAAACGTGAAAGAACGATCGCTGTATACCGTAATTACCACTGGAATTGGCATGCCTTTTTCAAGACTTTCAGTACGGGCGTTAAAGCCTTTACAGAATTCCATGATGTTTACACCGTGTTGACCCAAAGCTGGACCAACTGGCGGTGACGGGTTTGCCATACCGGCTTTAACCTGCAGTTTAATAAGTGCAGTGACTTTCTTTGCCATGTTTCACCTCTGTTATAGGGTCTTAGCCTTGTAAATGCGAGGACACTTACTCAAACGGCTCCCCTGACGCTAAAAAGGGCGAAGATTATATTTTAATCAGCACCCCGTTACAACCATTAAATTTAGGCTTTCTCGACTTGACCAAATTCCAGCTCTACCGGTGTAGCACGACCGAAGATTAATACTGACACTTTTACGCGGCTTTTTTCATAATCGACTTCTTCAACCACGCCGTTAAAGTCAGCAAATGGACCTTCGGTAACCCGCACCACTTCACCCGCTTCAAACAGGGTTTTAGGCTTCGGCTTGTCAGCGTTATCTTGCAGACGGTTTAAAATGGTCATCGCTTCTTTTTCAGAAATAGGCGCTGGACGGTCTGAAGTCCCACCAATAAAACCTAAGACGCGTGGTACGCTTTTCACCAAATGCCAGGCCTCTTCACACATTTCCATCTGAACCAGTACGTAACCTGGAAAAAACTTGCGCTCAGATTTGCGTTTTTGGCCAGCGCGCATTTCGATCACTTCTTCGGTAGGTACCAGTACCTCACCGAATTTATCTTCCATACTATGGATCCTGATATGTTCCCGTAATGACGTGGCAACACGTTGCTCAAACCCTGAGAACGCCTGCACTACATACCAACGCATCTTTTCAGCCATGCTTTAGATCCCCAATCCGGTAAAAAATGATACTACGCGTAATAAAACAGCATCCAGGCCCCACAACAACAGGCCCATGATAAAGGTCGCAATGATAACAACCAACGTTGTTTGCATTGTTTCCTGGCGCGTAGGCCAGATAACCTTACGAATTTCTGTGCGTGACTCTTTGGCAAAGTTAATAAAAATTTTGCCTTTAACAGTTTGCGCAGCAATTAACGCCGCAGCTATGCCCAATACGACAATAGCCAGTGCACGCTCTAGTGTTGGCAGTTCATAGATATAGTTGCCGACTACGGTCAAGGCCAAAAGGGCAAATACCAGGATCCACTTAACCAGATCCATGCTGTTACTTGGGGTCTCGCTTGCTGCGTTCATGCTTAAACTCACTTCACTCTGGTGTCTCAGACACCAAGGGTTATACCTGTAGGTTGCCGCTGTTGGCTGCAACCAGAAATGTGGCAGGGGCAGAGGGATTCGAACCCCCAACCATCGGTTTTGGAGACCGCTGTTCTACCAATTGGAACTATGCCCCTTCGGTTTCTTACTATCAGGTTCAACACCCGATCTTAAATAGCCGCTCATTATACTGTCTCAGCCGACTAAAACAAGCTTCGCAAGACAAAGAGCCGCAGATTTAGCCTGATTATGCGCAGATAAAAAAGGGCCCTGACGGACCCTTTTTCAAATTTAATCAGCTTAAGCGATGATTTTAGATACTACACCAGCACCTACAGTACGGCCGCCTTCACGG
>NZ_DAINOE010000149.1:0-661 GCF_036735525.1 Arsukibacterium sp.
GTGTTCTGTATTAAAGGCATCAGCGACAATTTTGGCATAGGCTGTTTCATCATAACCTGGTTCAGCAAAGCCAATGGTAAAGGTTTTTACCGGCTGCTTACTTTGCTTAGCCAGACAAGCGACGACAGATGAGCTATCCAGACCACCACTTAAAAAACAGCCGACCTCGCTTCGATCGCAATAGGAGGCAGTGGCATGCATCAAGGCCTGGCGCAAGCCAGAGGCTAATTCAGATTTTGTCGAAGCGAGTTTATGGGCAAACTGCGGCTGCCAATACACTGCAGTAAAGGGTGGCGAATCCAGCATTAAGCTAACGTAACTGGCTGGCTCAAGTTTGAACACATCCTGCCAAACTGTATCCGGCCCCGGGATAGTATGAAAATAGAAATAATTATACAGGCCTTGCCCAGCATAGTGCTGTTGCAAACGAATGTCACTCAGCTGGGTGCCAATGCGGTATTCATCGGCATCGTCATGATAAAACAGCGCCAGGGCGCCAAATTTATCGCTGTATGCTTGCAGTTGACCGGACACCCGGTTAAATATCATAACCGCAAAACGGCCGGAAAGTTCTGCCAGCTGTTGGTGCAGACGTTGATTATCCTGACACTGAATGTCTGCCGCTGCTAGCGTTTTCCCTTGCACGTTATGACACTGTCCG
>NZ_DAINOE010000149.1:671-1831 GCF_036735525.1 Arsukibacterium sp.
ACAAAATACTGATCAGTGAGTGCATAGTTAGCCTGTAACGGCCAGTCGGCTACTTGGGTACTTGCATCCAGCAAAAAAGCATTGCCCTTGCCTGCAAAACTAATGCTTAAGGTTCCGGCCGCTTTGTTAAAGCGCAGAGTGGTGTTTTCCATCACGAGTAAAAATCCCTTTTTTCATTAACTATTTTAGCTTGTTTACTATACCAGCATAACTAAACCTTGCCACTGACTTCTTATGTTGTAGAATTAAACCAATGGAATAAAACGCAAACAACTTGTGGGGCAAATGGAATGCAAGCTAAGTTGGTATCGAATTCACCATCCCTTTATAAACCTCTCTGCGGTTTTATATTGCTGGTAGCCGGGAGCTTAACCTCTCCATTTACTATGGCTGACGCGTCTTGTGATACAAATTTGGCCAGCCGAGTGGGCCCCCGTGATTATTTTGACCAAAAACACCATAGTACCGGGCGAATAGATATTGTAGAGAAAAATCACTTAACGCCGGAAATGCTGCGGCTGGAAAAAGGCAATACTTCCACTATCAGCGCCGATTTACACTATACACTCAATGTCATCCCAAACCACCCAGCAGCCCTGGATTTAGCCTCGCGTCTTGACAAGGCTATGAGGTCATTTCCTGAACGTTATCAACAAGAGGTCATGCAGCGCTCTGTAAGCTGCTATTTCAAGAGGGCTTTTTTGTATACCCCCTCCCAACCTTATTTACACTATATCTTTGCAATACATTTACACAGAAATCAAGCTTATGAACAAGCTGCTGAGGCCTATGCACGTTCCCAACAATTTGGCTTTCAAAACGCAGAATTTTCCTATAAATATGGCCTCACCCTTTTTGAACTTAAACGATACACCGAAGCGCGCGAAATGGTAAATCTTGCCATGTAACAGAATTATCCATTTGAAGCCTTACACAAAAAGCTACTGGATAAAGGCTATTAAATTAAGTTCTAAATAAGACAACAGCGGGTTTTCGCAAGGAGCAGCGATAGTAATGTTACATTGGATGTTAAATCGACTAGGCCGGTTAATGACCGTAAAACCTTTAACCATCCTGATTTACCATCAGGTATTGGCAGAACCTGATCCGCTGTTTCCCGAGCAAATGCATGCACGACGCTTTGCGGAACATATGGCATT
>NZ_DAINOE010000149.1:1841-3954 GCF_036735525.1 Arsukibacterium sp.
GCAACGTTATTTCACACCGCTACCGCTTGCTGAAGCCATATCGAAACTGAAACAGGGCACCTTACCTAAGGGTGCTGTCGCCGTCACCTTTGATGATGGTTATTTAAATAATCTTGAGGTTGCACTTCCCATTTTATTAGCGCATGACATACAGGCGACCTGCTTTATTGCTACTGGTTTTGCTGACGGTAGCACCATGTGGAATGATATTGTCAGTTACACAGTGCAACAAATTGACTTAGGGCAACTTAAATGTGATGCCTTTACCGAGGTATTGACCAGTCCACTTAAGCGGGATAACCGTGCAAATGTATTACAAGGCTTGTTGCTGGCCATTAAATATTTACAGCCTGATCAAAGACTCAATATAGCCAGACAGTTTGCCCGTGACAACCAAATCACTGTACCGTCATTGATGATGCAAGCAGCCGACTGGCAACGCTGGCAACAAGCGGGTATGGAAATAGGCGCGCATACGGTCAACCACCCTATCCTTGCCAGTTTAGATACAGAAACAGCCAGCCAGGAAATCAACCTTTGCCGCCAACAATTGCTGGATTCAGGGCTGACAGTAAAAGGTTTTGCCTACCCAAATGGTCGTTTTAATAAGGACTTTACGCAACGAGATCGGGATTTGGTGCAACAAGCTGGTTTTAGCTATGCAGTTTCTACCAACCCTGGCACTAATGCACCACACCAGGATTGTTTTAACTTAAAACGCTTTACTCCATGGGATCACTCTATGCTGAAGTTTCATGCCAGACTGCTGCAACAACATTGGCGAGGTCACCACTAATGACTCAACCACATTCTGATGCTGCAGCCCTGGTTGTTGGTCTTTGTAGTCATGGTTTAGCAGTCAGTCGCGCCCTGCATCAAGCTGGTATCAAGGTGTTTGCGGTAGAGCAAAATGCCAGTTTGCCGGGTTCAGCGACCAATACTGTACAACGTTTGTTTATTATCGATAGTTTTAATGATGATTGCCTGATACCGGCGCTACTTGATATCCGGCAACAATTATCCAATTTTACCCAACTGGTATTATTTGCCACTAACGATAACCACGTGCGCAGTTTTGGCTTACACCTTGCGCACTTATGCCCTGCATATTTGATTAGTTGGGCAGACAGCTTTCAGGCGGTGTTGCGATTACAGAAAAAAAGTGAATTAGAAACTGTCGCCAGAGAACAAGGCCTTAACTACCCAAAATCCATGGTGTTAACCACTGAGGAAGTAAGCAACGCATTGAAACTTGAGAGTCAATTACAGGATTTTATTTATCCGTTGATTATTAAGCCAGTGCAGCCGTTATCTTCTTTTAAAACACAAATAGCCCAAAACGCGCAGCAGCTTTATGCTTTTCTGCAGCAGTATCACACCGATTTGCCTATTCTGGCTCAGGAATATATAGCCGGTGGTGATGAATCGTTGTATTTTGGTGCCTTGACACTGGATAGCGGCCATACTATTCAAGCGATGGTTGGACGTAAACTATCCTCTTTTCCGGTGGCTCGCGGTCAAACCACCATAGCAGAAGTGGTAACAAACGCTGACGTTATAAAACTTACTGAGCAATTTTTTGCCGGGTTTAAGTTATCCGGCCCCGTATCTTTGGAGCTAAAAAAGGCGCCTGATGGCAGCTTTTGGGTAATTGAACCCACGGTGGGACGAACAGATTTTTGGGCTGAGTTATGTATTGCAGCGGGATTTAACCAGCCATTGCAAGAGTTTCAGCTGGCGCTGAAACAACAAGTTACGGTGACGCCTATAAACACACAGATAAGCTGGTTTGATGCAGAGCGGGCACCACTGAGCTACTGGCAAGCTGTGTGGCAGCAAAAAAATATTAAACCCTTTGGTAAAAAAGCCACCTTTACTTTTTTTTGCTGGTCTGATTGGCGCCCATTTCTTCGTGCCTGTTGGAATCTGTTCAAACGTATCAGCAGTAAACGCCTATGATCAGCCCATTACCTTTGTCACCTGAATTAACAGTTGCACGCTATGCTATTGATGCAGAACTGCCCGAAGGACTTGTCAAATGGCTTAATAAGCACCAACCGCACCCGGTATTTGTGTCAGTAGTCTGGTACCAACAACTCACCACTTTTTTACA
>NZ_DAINOE010000150.1:0-2848 GCF_036735525.1 Arsukibacterium sp.
CGATTATTGGTCACATAAAAATCGTAACGGACACCAGCACGCACCCCATCGAAATTACCATAAGTATCGGTTTGATACGTTTCAATATAATAACCGTTTTCACTTTTGGCATTTAACAAGTAGGTATTATCCGACCAGGCAATATCATTCATCACTTCACAACCGGATAAGACCATCATCGCTACAACAAAATAAATTACGCGACTCATAATAATCCTCAAACTGAACATAGTTGTTGATAAATAAGATTACTTTAACGTTGGTAATTGTCTATATGGCGCAAATAATATTTTTATCACCGTTAGGATAAAAGTCACTGCTTGGTCGTTTTCTCCAGATCCAGCGCCAATCGAAAGCCGCCATTATCGAACCTTACTGCACTTGCCAGGAAAAAGCGTCTTGATACTCTAAGGCTACCAGCCCCACCACTCCAGGAGCCACCACGCAGCATGCGCAAGGCACAATCAGTATTCTGGGTATCACTATTGTTGTTAACGGCTTCGATAGCGCTGTCATTCCAGCAACTTTGCGTCCATTCCCACACGTTGCCATGCATATCATATAGACCGAAGGCATTAGCGGAGTATGATTTTACCGGCACAGTTTGCTTATCATTGCCACAACGCCCCTCAAAATGTGCAAAACGGGCTTGTGCGCAACGAATACTATTGCCCCAACTGTACTTAGTAGCACTGCCGGCACGAGCAGCATATTCCCATTCTGCTTCGCTGGGTAAACGAAAAGCAAGATGGGTCACATTGTTAAGCCAGGGAATAAATTGCCCGGTAATATCATCATAACTGACGTTAATCACCGGGCGATTACCACGTCCCCAGCCACGATCATAGGGTATATAGCTACAAGCGCCGGCATTAACACAAGCATCCCACAAGTCGAAGGTGACTTCCGCTGCCATTAATTTGAAAGCGCTAATACTTTGGTTACTGGTGGGTATTTCTGATTCCATACACTCATTGTCAGCTATGCTACAACCCATAGTGTAACTACCCGCAGGAATACTCACTACATCGCCTACTAATATTAAAATAGTGTCTTTCAGGGACAAAGCGGTTTGATTTACTTCTGCTGTGACTTGCTGTTTGCTGTGTTTTTCACCATAAACAATATACTGACAGCCATACAAGAGGGATAAAGCCATTAAAACCGAATATAAAACGGTTTTTTGTCCAAACCTTACAACACCAATATTGTGCATTACTTATCCAGCACTAACCTGAAACCAAAGCTAAAAAATGGTTCTGTAATGCCGTAGTTAATTCTTGCTGTTAACCGCGCACTTATGGGGCTGCCAAGCCAGGAACCACCGCGCAATGACCGTCTCTGGCAATTACCGTCTTGCCGGGGATCGCTATTCGCTGGGGCCTCCAGGTAATTGCTATTCCAGCAATCTTCAGTCCACTCCCATACATTGCCATGCATATCATATAATCCATATTCATTTGGCGAAAAGCTTTTCACCGGCGCTGTTTGGTTTTCGTCCCACGGACTGCCACAACCAGCACAGTTGGCATTATTACGGCCCAGCTCATTGCCCCAACTGAATTTAGTATTACTGCCGGCTCTTGCGGCATATTCCCATTCAGCTTCGCTGGGCAAGCGAAAATGTTGCCCTGTTGTCTTATTAAGCCATGGAATAAATTGTTGGGTAATGTCGTTATAGCTCACATTAATCACTGGCCTGTCAGCTCTGCCCCAGGCCTGATCGTCAGGCTGGGTAATGCAACCGCCAGCAGAGACACAGGCATCCCACATGGCAAAGGTCACTTCTGTTTCCATTAGATAAAATGCCTTTATAGGCACCAATCGTTCCGGTTTTTCATTTTCACGGCACCAAGTATCACCAGGGCTACACCCCATGACAAAGCGACCGGCTGGAATAAGTAGCAGTTTACCCAGCAAAGGCTCAAGCAAACTGGTATCACTTTTTAACACTGTTTCTGCTTGCTGTCGGGCCTCGATATAGTCGGCCGTTGGCCTTGCCCAGTATTGATGGGAGTCGCGGCGATCTATTGCCCGCTGCCTTGCCTGCTGCTCCGCCGTTAGCTCCTCAGCTGCAATCACCTTTACATCATCAGTTATTGCAGCCTTGTTGTGAGGTTGATATTGGCAAGCCACCATGGTTATCTGCATATACAAGGCAAGAATTACCATGCCAGCCGGACGTGCCTTGTTGAGCCACTGCATTACCATGCTACCCCCAATTGTGTCAGATAGTTCTGTGCGCCTTGATGACCATTTTTTGCAGCTTTAAGGTACCACTTTTGCGATTCAGCGCTTGATTGCGATACACCGTAACCATATCGATACAACACCCCCAGATTATGCTGAGCCACTCTATTATTTTGCTCAGCAGCCTTAAGGTACCAACTAAGGGCCTCAGTGTAAGACTGACTCACTCCATGGCCGTTGTAATACAAGTTACCCAAGCTGGTCTGCGCAAAGGCATTGCCTTGCTCGGCAGCCTTTTTAAACAACATCTTGGCTTCAGTGAATGACTGGGCGATACCACGACCATCACGATACATTAGGCCTAAATTGTGCTGACCACTTGCATTACCTTGCTCGGCGGCTTTGCGATACCAACTTACCGCCTCGATATTGGACTGCTCTACACCACGCCCATCCTCATACATGGTACCAAGGTTAGTTTGCGCACTGGCATTACCTTGCTCGGCCGCTTTGCGATACCACATAACAGCATCAGGATCAGACTTGGTCACGCCACGCCCATTTTCATACATGGTACCAAGGTTATTTTGCCCCTGGGCGTTGCCTTGCTCGGCCGCTTTGCGATACCACATAACAGCATCAGGATCAGACTTGGTCA
>NZ_DAINOE010000150.1:2948-3952 GCF_036735525.1 Arsukibacterium sp.
CGCCACGCCCATTTTGATACATGGTACCAAGGTTATTTTGCGCCTGGGCATTGCCTTGCTCGGCCGATTTGCGATACCACATAACAGCCTCGGTATCAGATTTGGTCACACCACGACCATTAGAATACATCCAACCAAGACTAACTTGAGCCCTGGCATAACCTTGCTCTGCTGCTCGGCGAAACCACTTTAACGCTTCAGAATCAGATTGCTCGACACCCAAACCATCACGGTACATCACCGCTAAATTATGTTGGCCATTGCTGAGGCCTTGCTCTGCCGCCTTAAGGTACCAAGCTACCGCATCAGCGTATGACTGCTCCACCCCCTGTCCCTGATGGTATTTAAAACCCAGGTTGCTTTGCGCAGCCGCATGCCCAAGATTGGCACCTTGGAGATAATACTGCACTGCCGTAGCCGCATCCCCGTCAACATAGTCTGCCATACCTCCTAATAAAAAATAGGTATAGCCATCAGGTTTATGTAATTGTGCAAATTTCTGCTCTGCTATTGTCTTGTATTGCTTTGCCAGCTCTGGGTTTTCAGTTACTCCCCAGCCCTGGGCATACATTTTGGCTAATTGCGCATCAGCGTAGGCACTACCCTGTTCAGCAGCCTGAACATAAATAGGAAAAGCCGCCACTTTGTTGTCTCTGTCATAATAGGCCTCATCGGCCTGCAGTCTCAGCGGCTTGGCGCTGTTGCTTTCCAACTTTAATTGCAAGGACTGCGCAGTATAATCGTTATACAGCGGGTATAAGCCATAACCCGCCAACAGCGTGACCAACAAAACGCTGGCCAAAAGCCACGGCCAGCGTAAAGATTTGCCTTTCACTGCTGCAGATTTTGCTGATACCGGCGCTGGCTCAGGTTGATATAAAGGTTCAGTGTTAGATTGTGGTTTCGCTGCAGCGCTGCCCTGCACCGCAACCTGCTGTGTTAACAACCCAGCCACCTGCTGCATCGTCTGCGGCCGCTCATCGGCTTTAAACGCCAGGCACTGG
>NZ_DAINOE010000151.1:0-3887 GCF_036735525.1 Arsukibacterium sp.
CCACGCCGCGCTGCAACTCGTTGATGCGGTGTTGCGCCGCCGAATTGCGCCGCCAGCACTGGCAATGGCAGCAGGCACTGGACCTAGTGCCGGTAGGCGATTTTTCACTGTACGATCAGGTACTGGATATGAGCTTTACCCTGGGTAATTTGCCCAAACGGCTAGCCGGACTTAACGGCACTGAGTTAGATAACTATTTTCGGCTGGCACGCGGCCGTGCCGCTCAGACTCAGCAACAAGATCAGGATAGCCACTGTGTGCACGCCGCTGAAATGACCAAATGGTTTGATACCAACTACCACTATCTGGTACCGGAAGTCAGCGCCGACAGCCAGTTTAGCCTGAACAACGAGCGGCTGCTGAGTCAACTGACTGAGGCCAAAGCCCAGGGTGTGAAAGCCAAGCCGGTGATCATTGGCCCTGTCACTTACCTGTGGCTGAGTAAAGCCAAAGATGGCTCGCAACGCCTGGCATTACTGCCCGCGTTGCTCAGGGTGTATCAGCAATTACTGGCTGAGCTAGCGCAACATGGCGCCGACTGGGTACAAATAGATGAGCCGATATTAGCCACTGAGCTGGACAGCCAATGGCAAAGTGCGCTGAGCCAGGCTTATCAGGCACTGCAACACAGCCCGCTGCGGCTATTGGTCACCAGCTACTTTGGCCAGCTCGCAGACAACTTGCAGCTGACGCTGGCGTTACCGGTGGCAGGTATTCATGTTGATGCGGTGCGCGGCCGCGAAGAGCTGCCGGCACTACTGGCTGCCCTGCCCAGCGATAAAGTGTTGTCACTGGGGGTGATAGATGGTCGCAATATCTGGAAAACCGATTTAACCGCGACGCTGGATTTTCTGGAGCCACTGGCCGCCGACTTAGGCGAGCGTCTATGGCTGGCGCCGTCTTGCTCTTTATTGCATGTACCGGTCGATTTAGCAGCAGAGCGCCAACTGGACAGCGAACTCTATAGCTGGCTGGCTTTTGCCCGGCAAAAACTTACTGAGCTGACTATTTTGGGCCAGGCGCTTAACCAGGGCCGGGCCAGTGTCGAGACAGAGCTGGCCGACAATCAGGCGGCGATTCAAAGCCGGCGCCAGTCAAGCCGGGTGCATAATCCGGCAGTAAAAGCGGCGGTGCAAGCCATCAACGCCCAGTATGGCCAACGGTTAAGCCCTTACCACAACAGAGCAGAGAAACAGGTGCAGCATTTGCCGTTGCCGCTCTACCCTACCACCACCATAGGCTCATTCCCGCAAACCCGGCAAATCCGCGAGGCACGGCTGGCCTTTAAAAAGCAGCGGCTGAGCGCAGCAGAGTACCGGCAACAGATGCAGGCCGAAATTGCTTTTGCTATCGATGAGCAGGAAAAACTCGGGCTGGACGTGCTGGTGCACGGCGAAGCCGAGCGCAACGACATGGTGGCGAACAGCTTGAAGGCTATGCCTTTAGCCAGTATGGCTGGGTGCAATCGTACGGCTCGCGCTGTGTTAAACCGCCAATCCTGTTTGGTGATATCAGCCGGCCCAAGCCGATGACCGTCGACTGGACGCAGTACGCCCAATCGCTGACCACGAAACCGGTGAAAGGTATGCTGACTGGCCCGGTGACCTTACTGAACTGGTCTTTTGTGCGCGACGATCAGAGCCGGCGCGACACCTGTCTGCAATTGGCATTAGCGGTGCGCCAGGAAGTGCAGGATTTAGAAGCAGCCGGCGTACAGATCATCCAGATTGACGAAGCAGCACTGCGTGAAGGCCTGCCACTGCGTAAAGCCGACTGGCAGGCCTATCTGGACTGGGCAGTGGAAGCGTTTCGGATCAGCGCCAATAGCGTTAAAGACGAAACACAAATTCATACCCATATGTGTTATTCAGAATTTAACGACATTATCAGCGCCATCGCCGACATGGATGCCGATGTCATCACCATAGAAACCTCACGCTCGGATATGGAACTGTTAGAGGTGTTTGAACAGTTTGACTACCCGAACCAGATTGGCCCCGGTGTTTACGATATTCACACACCGAATATTCCAAGCACTGGGCAAATGGTGAAGTTAATGCAAAAAGCTGCCGGGCGTATCCCCGCTCAGCGCTTATGGGTTAACCCGGATTGCGGCTTAAAAACCCGGCAATGGCAAGAGGTAATACCCGCATTGCAACACATGGTGCAGGCGGCAAAAGTATTGCGAGCAAGCCACTAAATATTGTGTAACCCGAACCAGTTAAGCCGATGCCGGGCGCATCGGCTTATGCTGTGATTAGCGCAGTAATGTTACTGTTGGCTGACGAGGCTGCGATAACACTTCTGGATGTGCTTGCACATAATTAATCACTGCTTGTGCCGCGACTCTGCAGTCAAATAGCGGTGGATCACAGGGAAGTGCTGGCACTGTCGTGTACAGGCTGCGATAAGCACTGGTCGGATTCGCGGTTTGTAAAGGCTGCATCGACTGCACCTTAAAAGCCTGTGGTTGCCCTTGCTGCAACACCAGATCAACACGTTGTCCGGCTCTGGCAATAGCCTGAGCCAGCAGATACCAGCCATCATTACCATCAGCCAGATAACTGGTAACACCCAAAGTATAGTGCTGCTCTGGCGCTATATCATGCCACTGGCCTTTGTCACGCCATTGCAACTGCGTAAAACTGGCCTGCCCGGCGGCGTGTTCAATCACACTAAAACGCAAATGGCTGCTATAGGGAAATTTTCCGGCATGCGCGCCTTCCGGCAGGGTGTCGCTTATCACCTGAAGTAACAGGGCTTTTAACTCAGCGCCTGTCACTTGCACCACACTTAGCGGCGCGGCAAAGGGCAAGACTTCCAGAAAAATGTGACCCTGATACAGATCTCCCGCCTGCAGATCACTGCGGATATTACCGGCACCGACCAGTGTAAAATCAACCTTTTTACCGGTAACCTCTTGCACTGCAGCAGAGTTTAACCAGTAATAAAAACCGTCAGCCACATGGCCGGCCAGTATTGAGCCATGCTGATCGCTACCACCAGTACCCGGTAAACGCACATGCTGTAATGGCTGCTCGACCTCAGCGATTTTAGCGCCATAAGCCTGTTGTACTGCCGGTAAATATTGTGTATCCAGCAGTTGTCTTAGCGCGCCATGCTCAGCGGTGATGCTGGTGTTTGGCATAGCATCAACAAAGTGTGCTAATTGCTGCTGCTCGGTTTCTGACACCGCACTTTGTGCATTACGGCTGGGCCTCTGATAAAAGTTGTTGCTGGCTAAAATGGTGTTCTCCCCTTCACAGCGCGTTAGCTGGCCGGCGACATTAAATTCAAGCCTAACTGCGCCTATGGCCTGAGCAAATTCACCGGCTTGCACCACACAGGTATAATTGAGGCCATCAGCATTAGTGATCAACTGCGCATAGTCGCCCGGCTGGCCTTTAAACCACTGCCGAAAATCGCCTAACAGGCTGTGCGAATGACCGCCGACAATGACATCTATACCATTTACCGCTTGTGCCAGTAACAGATCGCGCTGATGCCCTAAATGAGTAACTGCAATAATATGCTTAACACCCAGGGCGGTCAGCTCATCAACCGTGCGTTGGGCAGTAGCAATTTCACTTTGAAAGGTCACAGCTCCGGTCAAAGGAGTAATGCTGGCCATATCTTCCAGCGCCAGTCCAAACACCGCCACCAATTGCTCGCGCCCGACATCCGGTAGCTCAGCTAGCGGGGTTAATTGTTGCTGTTCAAGTTTAAATAACTGATAAGGTAATAACGTTACATCGGCCAATGCCGGTTCAGCACTGATATCGACATTGGCGGCTAACAGCGGAAAATTGACATTAGCAATAAAATTGGCCAGCTTGTCCAGCCCGGCATCAAATTCATGGTTGCCTAACACCATAGCATCCAAGCCA
>NZ_DAINOE010000152.1:0-842 GCF_036735525.1 Arsukibacterium sp.
CAAGCGGCGCTGGCTGATGAGTTAAAAGTAAGCCGTATTCCGGTACGCGAGGCGCTGCTGCAGCTGGAAGCCGAAGGCTTGGTTGAATTTGAGGCGCATAAAGGCGCCACGGCAACTAAGTTATCGGCAGAGCAGGTAACCGAATTGTTTGAACTGCGCGCTTTGCTGGAATGCGAGTTGCTGCGGATGGCAATACCTAGACTGACCGAAGCCGAGCTGGCACAAAGCGAACAGCTACTGCAGCAAATGAGCATGGCATATCAGGCTGCAGATACCTCAGGTAGCTGGAGTGAGCTGAACAGCCGCTTTCATATGAGTTTATACCGCGCTGCCAACCGGCCGTTGACTTATGAAATGGTGCAAAACCTGAACAGCAATTCTGACCGCTATATCCGGGTGCATTTAATGCTGGCCGGTGGTGTGAAAAAAGCTGAGCCTGAACATGCGCTGTTACTGGAATTGTGCCGCAAGCGGCAAACGGAAGAAGCCTGCAAATTGCTGAAGGAGCATATCCTGAATGCGGCAACCGAAATTATAGAATTGGTAAAAAAACAGGATAGCTAGCGTCAAGGTGCTAAGTTGTTAGTTAAATGACAGCCCTGCACTTGCAGGGCTGTTGGCATTCAGGTTTTATTGCCGTGGCCGGCGGCGCAGTAGTGCTAATCCGCTAATAAATACTAACAATGCTGCAGGCAATGAACCGCCGGACGATTTAACCTCTGCTGCCGGCTCCGGTTCAGGTGTTACTACTAAAATTTCAGTACTTTGTACTTGTAGTGTTAGCGCTTTGTTGTTGATATCGATAATACCGGATTCTGCAGCCGACACCGTAATTGCATATT
>NZ_DAINOE010000152.1:852-3724 GCF_036735525.1 Arsukibacterium sp.
TCTTTTGCCGGAGCTGTAAAGGTAAAGATGGCCAGCTCAAGCTCGTCACCTTGGTTTGTGGCCAAAATGGTGGTATCTGCTTCGATATATGAGAATTCATTCAGTCGCAATATGCCATTGGCTTGTTCGTGTTTATGCCATTGTAGGGAGCCTTCGCCATCATCAAAACCCCGGTGAAAAGCCATGTTTTGTAATGCCATGTGCTCAGGTTGGTAAGACAATGTGGCATAAAAACCGGTCAGTACAGTTTGGTAGTCGCTGACTTTCAATGCAACGGTTATGGTTTCACCCGGAGCATATCCTTGTTTGTCTGCTGTCAGCCAAACTTGGGCTGCGTGGCTGTGATAACTTAACGTCAGTAGCAGAACAGTAGTGAGTGTTGTCAGTTTGGTCGTCATTTTTCATCTCCAAAATTTAGGGTATTCACTATTGAGCTGTATTGCAGCGACTCAAGCTGCATTGCTGCATAAGCGCTCGGATGTCCAGATGATCGACTTTACCGTCCAGATTAAAATCGTGCTGCTGATCGAGTAGATGAGTTTGATACAACATGTTGATAAACAGTGTTAAATCGTTATTGTCGATGGTTCCGTCGTTATTCAAATCTGCCGTTTTTGGCTCTGGCTCTGCTGCGCAGGAACCGTTGTCAGCGACCAGGCAATCGAGCCACTGATGAAATTCTGTATCTAAAGTGGTGCCCCAAGCTGCAATAATATCGTCGTATGGTGTGTATTCCGGCAGTTCAGGAGTGTTGTCATCCTGTTGCTGACCGCAGGTCCAGACCCAATTGCCAGTGGACCATTCACTGTCGTCATATAACCATAACCAGTTATTGGCAGTTGCTTCTGTTTTAAGCTTCCAGTCCCAGTCAAAACTGCAGGGTGAATTGGATATTGCATATTTGACAGCCCGCATAGTGGGTAATAGCTCGTTGTCAATCAGAGGCCGGTGGCGTTCGAACATAAAGCGCGTTGCAAGGTAACCCCAGTAATAAATGCGGGGCGTATCACCGTTGTCGTAGGTAGTCTGGAACAGTTCACTTAACTGATAAGTTTTGTTGGCAGCAGCAGCCATTGCATCGGTATTACTGTCAGCTTGAGACAGGTACTCTGCTAAACCTTCACCCCACCAGACAAGATTTGCTGGCTGATCATTGAAGCTGCCCCATTGGTTAAAGCGACCGTCCAGATAATGGATATACTCATGTTCTAAATTCCACACAACAAAATCCGGTTGTAGCCAGGTGGCCTGAAATGCAATAACACGTGCCTGGTTGTCCGGATCGAATGGTGTTCCCTCCAGATACATACCACCGTTATTAGTGTTGATATTGAAGAAGCTGCCGGCATAGTTCTGATAGTCGGTGGAAGATTGGAAAATGACTAATTCCAGTGCTGTATTTTGATCATTCGCCACCGGCGTGTTGGCGTTGGTGGCAAAAAGTGTATGGAAAGAATGTTCCTGTGCTGATAAATCCACGCAGACCTGTTGCAGATTGCTGGCAGAGATGGGTTTCTGATAGCGTATTTTTAGTGTAGCGCCGCAAGTGTGCTGACCGCTGAGGACTTCGTTTTCCAAATCAAAGTCACAAGCGTTGCCGTACAACTGACAGTTAGCACTGTCATAAAGCTTTACCATGCTCTGGGCATTTACCCAGCCTTTTGAACCGACACCGTTGAACTTGTAAGTGTTGAGAATATGTTGTAGTACCGGGCGTACGGTTTGTGCAATGTCGCCTTCAAACTTTAACATACGACCAAGTTCAGTGACAGCGTCTGCCCATTGATACTCGCGGGTATGCCCGATCAGCCACAGGGCATCGTTTCGCACAAAGTCACTGAGATTACTGATAATTTGCGGCTCGTTAATCAGCAATTGCTGCAAAGCGTTTCCGCCGGCATTCACTGCATTAAAATAATGGGTTAGTAACTGGGTCATGCCATTTTCTTCGTCGGTCACACCCCAGTTATCAGTGCGTGAGACTGTACTGGCATAACCTTTTATCGCCTGGCTGAAACGTTTCAGGTACGGCAAACGATCGGTTCCCGAGCTGGTGACCAGGATCAGCATTTCGTAGCGCAACATAAAATTGCGCGAAGCGTTTCCAATAAAGGTAATAAAATGGTCGCCGGCGAAATAGAGATTAAATGCCTGTACCAATGCATCACGGTATTCCTGAGCAAAAGCCCGGTTTGTCTCTTCAACCGAATGCATCGCCCGCAGGTAAGTGACAAGCCTTTCAAGTTCAACAGCACCACCGGCATCGGAACCATCAAAGTTGGTCAAACGAGTGTTAATCGCCTGCACAATGGTAAAGATTTTTGCATCGCTAAAATGTTCAGTGCCTGCAAAGTTGTTGTTATACAAGCCATATAGACAACTGGTAAGGTCTGCATTTTCTACTGCGCTTACTAAATCTGCACCATATAACGGCAATAAACTGGCGGGATCTGTACAACTATTTTCCGCCAGAGACTGCGCAGACGTTGCCAGCATGACTTTATCTGCGTCGGGGATTAAATGCACTGGCAGTCGGCGATTATGACGTTCGGCATAGAGTTTTGCCTGTATTTTGTCAAATTCGTTTGGAGACACCTGGCGTGGTGGTTTGGGAATTAACTGCTGTGCATGATGTTCATGACTATGCTGTAAATCCTGGGTAAGTAAGCCGGGGTGGGAAGGACTTGAGAGTTCATTTGCTCCCAGAGCACTGCTTACTAGCATGCCGAGTAACAAAGTGTTTGCTTTCATCGTGTGCTGTTCCTTTGAGATTGAGATTATTATTATTCGCCGACTAAGGCTTGGTCAATTTAGCATAATAAATATTGTATTCAATATTTATTATGCAGTCGATTTGCTACTAAAAATTAAG
>NZ_DAINOE010000153.1:0-3651 GCF_036735525.1 Arsukibacterium sp.
TGCCTTGATTTGGATACAGTTACCCTTACTCAGGTTAACGTTTATGAACAACCAATCCGTATTATGCAAGGACATTTAGACCCTTCTGGATTCTGGCAAAAAGGTAGTCTTGTAATTTATAACGGGAAAAACAAATTACCAAAAGTTACGGCACCGTCGTGGCATTTTGAGCATTTCGATTGGCCTAATGAATTAGTACTGATGAAGCCGGGGGATAAGTTTGTGTCCCAGTTTAAATTAAGTGATTTTTTTGCTATGCAGGGGTTTGAAGTCTCGGGCTTATATTACCAACCTTACCTTGATGTAATTGTAAATGGTAAAGAAATTTCTCCAGATGTAAAATCAAACCGTTTTATTGTAAGTGATCAGTGTTCTGACAAGGATTGACTCACGATGTCGCTCGTACCCAACGAAAATGGCAATGTGGGCGCGGCAGGCCCGAGGTGGAGCACGGAGGCGCTTAACTCAACGGATAAAATGAAAAAAATGCCGGGCAGCTGCGCTGTCCGGCATTTTTTGTATCAGTAAATCTTTACTCGGCTACTTTCATATTAGTGTTGATCACCACACCATGTTGATCGACAGCAAAAGACAGGCCTAATTGCATATTGGTGTCCATCATCGCTTCAAACTCCTCAGGCATAGGTTGCCCGGATAACTGAATGGCATCGGCCATCGCAGTAAAGAACTGCTTATAGTCCATCCCAAAAGACATAATGCCATTTTTGGTGAGCGTCTCTTTGCCAATCACATCTGCCTGCGCTTTCGCTTTATCACCCACATAGAGCAACAAATGATTAGCACTGGCTCTTAAGCGCACATCTAAGCCGAGCATAGCAACAGGTGGAAACATCTCAGCCACGGAAATATCTTCACCGACAGCAGGTAAGCTAATACCGGCCAGTGGCGGTAGCATAGCTTTAGCATTCGCTAACAGGCTTTGTGGATTGTCGGCGCTAAGGCTAAGTAGTGCATCGGCCGTTTTAGGCTGGCCGGTTGCCATGTCCATGCTAAAGCCGTTAATGGTAACAGACAGGCCCTGTAAGCCATTAGCAGCCATACCCGCCATGGCTAACATCATCATTGGGTTTTGTTGTTTCATCTGCGCTTGTATAGCTACTAGCGGCTCGCAGCTTAGCGTTAAATCAGTCATTCCAGCCCAGATGCTACTGATGGCAGGCGTGAGCTGGCTGATGTCGGTGCCAAGCGCCAGATAGAACATCGAGGAGTGCAAGCTACCATTGAGGCTGCCCGGAATAAAACCTTGCAGATTTTGCAAACTGTCCAGCGCAATTTTGCTGGCAGTGGGGAACAGCATTTTGCTGCTGATGGTCATACCGCTGGCAGCTTGCTGCTTGATTTCAGCGTCCATCACCAGACCTGGCCAGTTTTTGGTTAACATGGCAACATCATTGCGGCACGCCGGCGTATGCCATACTTCTAATGCCGCGGGCAAGCCGTCGGTAAAGGTTAGTTGTACATCCTCTGCCAATTGGTTGCCATTGGTCGTGGTAAAGGCGAGCGCCAGTTGCTCGGTGCTGATAAAACCCAGACCATCTTGTCTTAGCGAATATTTTTTGGTGATTTCGGCCAGTTTATTGCTGTTACCCAGGTTTTTTGCCGGTTTTTGCTGTGCTAAGACCTGGGCTCTGTGCTGCTCAGACAGTTTATCGCTATGCAGCGCCACGGTACCCCAGCCCCGATCAACACTGACCAACAGGGTTAAACCCTCTAAAATATCGTCTAACGGGTATGCCTGATAGCTGTGGCCCGCCAAGCTTTTTGTTTGCACCGCTATGCAGCTTTCAGTGGCAGCCTTTTCAAAAAACTGTTTAAAGGTAGCGGCATCAGTGACTTCCATCCGCATTACCGGGGCGGCACCAACCAGATAACTTAATGAGCGGGTTTTAGCGGCAATGCCGCTGTCTTTTTCAAAGCTATCCGGGTTGGCAATGATGTTCAGATAATTCTGGAACAGCGCAACGCCAAACTGCATGGCGTTGCTTGAGCTTGACGATAACGCGGCCAGCATTTGTTGCATGTCATCAGTGTCAAACTGCGCGGTAGAGGCCCCCATGCTTTTTAGATAAGTCACCAGATCCAAAGGGATAAATTGGCCTGAAAACATTACCGTATCTGCAGGCACATAATCAAGTTCTGCCAGCGTTACTGCGGTAGTAGAGGATTTATTAACAGCATAATAGCTAACGGCAGCTGCAGTAATTACAGCGGCGGCGATGAGGGTTTTGCGCATTGTCTGCTCCTTTGACACTAATTAAATTAAAAGCGCCGCTTAGCGCTTCTCATCCGGGAAGGTAACGTTAAGTTCCAGTACGGAGATTTGGTCACCGCGCTGCTCCAGTGATACGGCAATGTGATCGGCTGGGATATCCACATACTTGCGGATCACTTCCAGAATATCGCGTTCTAATTGCGGCAGATAATCCGGGCCATTGCGCCTTTTGCGCTCGTGCGCCACGATAATTTGCAGCCGCTCTTTGGCGGTGCTGGCGGTGTTTTTCTTGGTTGAGCGAAAATAATCCAGTAATGACATCAGTTATCCTCCGAAAATCCTTTTTATAAAGCCCTTTTTCTCCACCGTTAAAAACCGGAACGGCACTTGCTCGCCTAATAAGCGCTTTATCGTATCCAGATAAGCCTGACCAGCGTCGCTGTCTTTATCCAGAATCACCGGCTGCCCCGAGTTTGAGGCATTTAATACCGCTTGCGACTCAGGAATAACGCCAATCAGCTCAATCGCCAGAATTTCTTTAACATCTTCTACGCTGAGCATTTCGCCTTTTTCTACCCGCTCCGGGTTATAGCGGGTTAACAGCAAATGTTCTTTAATGCCCTCAAGGCCTTGCTCGGCACGACGTGACTTGCTGGACAGCATGCCTAAAATGCGATCGGAGTCGCGAACTGATGACACTTCCGGGTTAGTGACCACTACCGCTTCATCGGCAAAATACAGTGCCATCATCGCACCCGATTCAATACCGGCCGGCGAGTCACAAATAATAAAGTCGAAGTCCTGGGCTAAATCGTTTAGTACTTTTTCTACGCCTTCTTTGGTCAGGGCGTCTTTATCCCGCGTTTGCGAGGCGGGTAAAATATAGAGGTTATCGGTACGCTTATCTTTGATCAGGGTTTGCTTTAAATTGGCTTCGCCATTAATCACATTGACAAAGTCGTATACAACGCGGCGCTCACAACCCATGATTAAATCCAGGTTACGCAGGCCAATATCAAAATCAACAATAACAGTTTTATGACCGGCTAACGCTAAGCCAGTACCAATAGCGGCACTGGAGGTGGTTTTACCCACGCCGCCCTTGCCTGATGTCACCACAATAATTTTTGCCATAGTGAAAATCCTTACACTAATTCAGAAATAACCAGATGGGCGTCCTGCAACCGGATAGTGGCTGCCTTACCCCAAAATTCGCCCTGTAAGCTGTCGCTGAGCCAGTAATTGCCGGCCACAGACACTAATTCGGCTTGCAGGTTGGAACAAAAAATACGTTTGCTGCTGTCGCCACTGGCTCCGGCAATCGCCTTGCCGCGCAGCGAGCCATAAATATGAATATTGCCATCGGCAATCACTTCCGCTCCCGCACCTACGGTACCTTTGATAATTAAATCAGCGCC